>DATCWI010000013.1:0-2615 GCA_036566425.1 Nitrososphaera sp. | reverse complement strand
CAGCAGTCGGCAGAATTTTGGTAGGAATAATCGCCAAGACCAAGGACTAGCTCCGGGTCCCTGCTAACTATATTATTCACGGTATTCGTCGTGTTAGACGTGCAGCCCCAATCCCCCACAGCGGCGATGTTAAAATCTGCTAGCGCGGCGCTGCCATTTGCAGCTGCAGAGGTCGCGCTGCTATTGTTGTTGTTGCCATCAGTAAGAGAGACTGCTGTTGTTGTTGGAATATTGTTGTTCTTGTTCTTGTTCTTGTCTTCTATTCCAAATGCCGATGGAAATAGTAGTAGTTGCGGTGATAGCGCTGTTAGCAATGCGACAGCGGCGAACGAGAGTGCCGCCGCAGTTCTTGTTAAAGAAAGATGCGGGTAGTTTTTGTGAGTTTTGTCTGCCTTCATAGTTTTAGTGCCACCCAATTAGGCTAGCCTCTCGCATTGGAAGCACCATAAGTTCTCCAAGCTGCTCTGGAAACATGTGTGGAAGCGTTAGTATCACAATTGGAATTGTAAGGGCAATGCTTATTGCAACATGCCTCTTTAGTCTCTTTAGTTCCCTCTCCGACTCTGTAAACTCGTTGAGGCATTGAGTGCTGCAAAAGTAGTATTTTCTTCCATCGACTGTATGCTGGATGGGATCTGGCTTTTCCTCAACAAACATGCCACACACCGGATTTGTTGCCATATCTTCACGATCTCTTGGATCTTTTGATATATAGGCACAGGAGTTTACAATTGTAAAATCCAGTTTCAGCCTGCAATATAGGTACAAGGTGTGTGATAATAGATATGAGATGCTGTCAGAGTTGCAGATTCACGTAATGCTGATGGAAGAGAATCTTCATACTGCTTAAATCAGATTTCTCCCATAAGACAATTGAATGTCCTCATCGTCAGCTGGGATTTCTTCAGAGCAAGTATCCCGCATTGACATTTCGCCATTTTGGAAAAAGAACGAGTCATTGCTGGAAGAGTTGGAAAGGTCAGAACTGCCTTCAAAGTCTAGACTTATCTACAAGGAAACAGCCAGCAATACCGATACCAGCAATGATCATGTAATAACAAACTATGATCTTGTCAGCATCTATGATAACCGAAAGAACTTTTTTGGCATCGTTGCAGAGATTGCGCCAGACCGTTCTTCGATAATAAGAGAAGAGATTGTTGCAGGCAGTACATTATCCGATGCAAAAAAACCATAGTGGATGGCAGCAGGATAAGCAACAAGGCGCACATCAATTGGCTAATGACCATGAGCGAAAATGAAGCCAGTCAGCTATTTCGCACCTAAAAGAATGTCATCAACTCGAATCGATTACTCTCTCTTACTGTGGCTTCAAGATTATGTTTATCTTATATTGTTTTTTTATTTGCACTTTCTGCTCCTCATTCACTGGTTTTCCTATCTTTGAGTCTTCTTTTTCCACTGCTCTAGTACCTGGTGAAACATAAAGCGTATGTCTATCAGGAGCATATCCTGCTCTCCCCATTAATTCTTTGGCCGTGAGCGATTCCTCCGCTATCGGGATGCGTCTGTCATTCACGTAAACCAGTTTTTCTTTTTGGACTGCGGTCAACCGAGGCTCGCTCAGTCCGTTCATAGATGTGTTATCAACATCCTTTGAGTCTGATTCGGTCGTTCCTTTGGTGGCCATGTCATTACTGCTATTATCATAGATTGGTTCCGCAGAGGGATTTTCCTGATGTGGCGCGTCTACAGGCTCCATTTTTTCATTTCCTCATACATCTTTTCCACATCTTCGCTCATGATTATAACCTGTGCTGCAATCGCGCATATCGTTTATCAAAGTTAGAGGAGAGAAATTGTAGTTTCTCCTACGCACGGGTAAGGATGAAGTCTGGCTTTTCAGCAATTTCATCTACATGACTCTTTCAGATAAAAGAGAATAATCTCGCTTTCACATTATCGTCTAATATTATATCAAATAGTGACCATGGGTTGACAAGCAATAATGAAGATGGAAAAAGCCTAGACCATAACACAAGGCTAGCCACGAACTGCAGCCCAGCAGCAACACTGCTCCCAAGTGCAGTTAGGGCATTCTGACAGAGATGCACTTACTTCACATTCAGAAGGCAGGCAGTCGCAGTCGGCACATTTTATTTCTATTTCTCAATCCTTTCTAAGTGGATATTCTCTTTTCAGCTTCAGATACAAATCTTCGCCGCATATCCAAGGGAAGTCGGGCATGCCAACGACTTTGATTTTGCCATCTATGATGGTCGTTGGAACTGATGTCACGCCATATTCTTTCATTTTCACCTTGATCTGCTCTGTCATTTTATTAACATCATAGATTGTCTGACTGCAGCCTTTGCACTTGCCAATCTCAATCTCGTCTGTTATATGCTTGCATAGCGGACAGCCGCCAGAGAATATCTCTATTGTACGAGCTTGTTTCACATTATTATTTTGCAATTCAAGCATTTAAACTGGGTTCTGACATGGCTTGTCATATTGATGTCATCTACCTTATATTGCTGCCTCGTCGTTCGTACATACAGGTCTTGATCTAGTCCTAGCGATCTTGTGATGCAACCTCTTCTCTTTAGTCTGTGCTATTAGTGGAGCCTGTAGTAGATGTCGTATTGCCCTGG
>DATCWI010000074.1:0-22405 GCA_036566425.1 Nitrososphaera sp. | reverse complement strand
TAATGAGGGAGAATCAACCTCTACATGATGCAGATGCAGCTAATCAAAGCAAGTTGCTGTTTGACTCAAGTACCAACATGGCAAAAAGCACTAGGCCATCTACAATGAAACGCTAAGAAAAAATCAAATAAAACCCCAGATATTGAAAACCCAATATACTATTAATTTTTTTCTTGCAAATAAAAAGAGCTAGAAAAGAGAAAATGGCATAGGCCTTGCTTTGCCCTTCTCTTTACTCGTTTCTTACAAGAGGTCTGAGAAGAGTATCAGCCTCATCGTATTCTCCTCTTCCTCCTCACTAAGGTGGACTTTTCTAGGCGTTTTGGCTAGCAGATTATAAGAAAGTAATTAATTAAGCCTTAAAAGGCACATAGGATTTACCCCTCCAATGTTTGATGTTTCAAACATCAGATACTCAAAGCACAACAAGGTTCGTTTCAAATCTTTGGAAGACAGAGACAAAGGTAGAAAGATGTTCACCGAGTTTTTTAGCAGCATAAAAAAAGAAGAGTTAGGAAAGGAAATGAAAGGTCATATTATACTTGAGAGCGCAAGCGACATCCAAGAATCAATCATCCTGACCTTCTGGGAGACAAGAGAAGAAATGGACAAGTTTTATTCTATACAGAATAAAGATTTAGCTAACCTAGTTGATAGAGCAAAGCCCTTATTTGAAAAAATGCCTGAAAGAACAGATTATACTGTATCAGAATTTTCACTATAGTAGCTTGGTTATTATCAGGATACACACAGAGAGAGTGTCTGTCTATTAGATCTATAGTTGCTTTTTATTATTCATCGCAAGCCATTGTTTAGCTGTATGAATGTCAGCTTGTGTTAGCTCATGGCCGCTATTTTGCCATTGCAGATCCACTATAGCATGAGCTCGTTTGAACAATCCATAAAGCCTCTCTGCTTCTTGTTTTGTTGCTATTGGATCTCTTAATCCAGATGACAGAAATATGCGCTTGTCCGATAGGTCAGGAAGATTGTCTGGAACGAGAGGAACCATGGCACGGAAAAGTATTGCGCCTGACAATGTTTGCGGCTTGAGTAACAGCATGCTAGCTACTATGTTTGCACCGTTGGAATAGCCCACGGCTACTACTTTGTCCAAATCGAATTCGTATATTTTTGAAGCCTTCTCAACAAATTCTGCAAGCTCAAATGTGCGAATCGTAAGATCCTCGATGTCAAAGACGCCTTCGGCAAGCCTGCGAAAGAAACGCGGTATTCTGCCGGCTTCTAGTATTTTGCCACGAGGACTTAGCAATCCAGCATGAGGGTCAAGCTCTCGTCCCAGTGGTAGGAGGTCATCCTCGTTCCCCCCAGTACCATGCAACAGAAGCAGGGTTAATGCAGAATTATCATGTCTATCAGATGGCTGAATATATCGGTGTATGAAGTCTAGGTCATCGGATTTGTCGGTGGGCTGTGATGGTGTGGTTGGCATATAATACATTCTATCCTCCCATTTTTTACTATTGTCTGTGCTGAGATGTTTTTATTGGAGGCAACAGCTGCTCTAGCTTCGCACGCACAGGCTCAAGCCACTGTGGCAATTTTAACTGCTTACCAAGATCTTCTGGCCTTTCATCTATAGCAAATCCAGGTGGATCTGTAGCAATTTCAAACAGTATGCCACCAGGCTCTCGAAAATAGACAGAACGAAAGTATGTACGATCAATTACAGGAGTCGGATTAAGCTTTGCTTCCTTAACAATTTTCTTACGTAGATCTAACTGATGCTTGTCGTTAGCGGCGCGCCATGCAATATGGTGAACTGTGCCTATTCCTACATAGCCTCTAGATATTTCAGGTTGACATACAATATCGACAAATGACCCTATCGATGAGGAGGAGGAGGAAGAAGAAGAGTGGGATTGTGTAGTGCGGGCATCCACATCTTGATTGCTATTATTCTTTTTTACGATTCCAAAGCGAAATCTGTCTTCCCTGTTGTCTTTGGCTATCAGTTTAAATTCCAAAGTATCAGCCAGAAGCGAAGCAGTGCGTTCATATCCTTCTTCAGATAGGGTAGCGGAGTGGAATCCTCTAATGGCATGTTCCTTACTAATTGGGCTTTCTTTCCAGATGTTGTTATCTGTTTGCTGTAGATGTAGTTGCGCCTGAGAATCGATAGAGGAAGGAGAAATAAGCTCAAGCATCAATCCATCCGGATCATGGAATGAAACAAATTCATCGCCAAAGCGTTCAGAGGGGCCAACAAACGAAATCCCATTGCTCTTGAGCCGGTCAATCCAGTAAGTCATCGAACCACCTGGAATTAAAAAAGATATAGCGGTAACCTGTCCTGTTCCACGGTACCCTGTAGGCGCCTCAGACCAAGGGAAAAAGGTGAGAATGGTACCAGGAGTTCCAAGCGAATTGCCGTAGTAAAGATGGTATGTTGTAGGATCATCGAAATTAACTGTTAGTTTAACCAATCTCAATCCCAGCAGCCCCGAGTAAAAGTCAACATTTCGCTGAGGGTTTCTAGCTATAGCAGTAATATGATGAATGCCAAGAACGCCTTGTTCTAATTCTTGATTGCTGGCTACCATACGGAATGTCCTCTCCTTGCCAGAATAATCATTTGGTATACTACATTTTTTAAAACTTAAAAAGATTGTACGTTTATGCGTCCTTTTAAGCATCTAGTACAGAATTCGCAGGAATAATACTGCAAGTCAGGATCTAAATTAAAAAGTCACTGAGTTTATGCAAAGAAAATAATTGGATAATCAGTTTGATCACGAGAAAATAATATTGCCAAAACAGGCCTCGACGATAGTTGTTTAGTTGAATCTTCCAGATATCTATGAGAAATCGAAAATATACTCTAAATTATTCTGTCCATATTATCTCAGACCAAAAATTAGAATTAGAAATGAAACAAAAAAATAGACAAAGAGGCGCTCTTGGTCTCTTCTTGCTATTGGTAATGCACTAGTGGTGGTGGTCTGGCTCATAGTCTTCAAGTCTTGAAGATATTACAGCACACCACTACCGATAGCATTAACCTCCTTATTCTTCTTCGCCGCCTTCTCCTTCTTCTTCGCCGTCATCATCGTCGCCATCATCATCTTCAGCATCATCAGCAGTGGTCATGTTACCGCTTAGAGCATTTAGGGCTGCATTCAGGTTCATCAGTACGCCCTGAGTATCATTATTCAATGCGGCCATACATGCTTGTTCTATAAGCTGTGTTGGTGATCCAGTCGTCGTCTGGTTTCCTCCTCCTCCAGCTGTTGTAGCATTTGCGATCATAGTGCCAGTAGTAGCGTTGCCTGTCGTAGCATTAGTTACGCCACCACCCATTGTTGCGGTTGTTGCGTTCTGGCCGCCGCCTCCTGCTGTTTGTGTTGGAGCACAAACAGATCCTGTGGCGTTACCACCACCGCCTGTTGTTGGGGAGGTTGTAGTTGCGTTGCCTCCTGCTGTCATGTTCTCTTGTTGTGCTATTGCTGGCTCGTAGTTGTTAAATGATAGTGCCGATAGAAGTGCTGCAGCGACTAGTATGCCTGCCATAGGTATAGCTGTCACTATTGCTTTGGTTCTATCTTTTTTGTTATTATCGTCTATTCCACTATGTGGATTCATTACTTCCCTGTGTAAACGATATAGCACTTAATCATTTCGCTGCATGATAGCAAACTAGAGGCTTGATGAAAGAACAGTATTAGAGTAAGCGGAAAGAGGGCTTGAATGTAGTAGGGTATTTCTAACGCTCAGTACAATCCTCCTTGATCTTAAGATCCTATCACAGGAAAAAGAATAGAGGGATATGTGCCTGAACAAAAGCAAGATAAGGTGTGGAGAGAGGGAGAGAGGGAGAGAGGCCGTGAGAATTTGAGGTCCATGACACAGATGTCCTTTTAGATTCAATTGGAACTAGGGGTTCTTCGAGCTTTAAGATGATTAAATCCGACATATGTGATTGCGCCGTATGTGTAAATATGCTTTCTTTTATGCTTCTGTCCTCAGACCAGTTAATATATTAACTATCATCACTTCATGTTACAAATTTTTCAATATAGTACAAAAATAAAGAAAGAGAAGAGAGTTTTATTGCCTCCAACCCGGTCGTTAGCGGCAGATAGGCAGGTTGATAGTCTGCCTATCTATCGCATTGCCTGTCTAGTTCATTTCAACTTCTTGTCTTTGTTGTGGTCTAGTTTGCGGAAGGAGTTGTAGCCTAATCTTCATCACCAGTTACTTGAGCCGATTGGTCAGCACCTTGGCCTATAGCCTGGTCAAAGATACTGAAGCCTCCGCCTGTAACATTGGCTGCTTGGCCTGCACCCTGACCTATGCCCTGGTCAACAGTAGTGCCAGCTCCGCCTGTAACATTGGCTGCTTGGTCAGCATCTTGGTCTATGTCTTGGTCAACAGTAGTGCCAGCTCCACCGGTAACATTGGCTGCTTGGTCAGCATCTTGGTCTATGTCTTGGCTAAGAGTGCCACCACTGGATATTACTCCCTGCTGGCTTGCATCTTGGTCGATTATCTGCTGAACATCTACAGGATTGGTTGTATTGGTATTCAATATCTGGTTGGCGCTTTGATCGATGACCTGGCTCACAGTATTGTTATTGCCGGTAATAGTTGCAATTTGGATTGCGTTGTTTGTTATGGTTTGGTGGACTTCGACAATGTTGTTAAGGTTTATGACCTGATTATTCTCTACTCGGACAAAATTGTTTACTATGTTCTGAATTGTTGTCTTAGTGCTGATGTCTATATTGACATCGTCGTCTTCGTCGCCGCTGTTCTCATCTGCACAGATAACGCCTATTGAAGCAACCCTAGCGGTGGTGTCAGTATTCTTGACAACTGATAGCCACGACATATAGTCGTCAGGGAATGCTACTGGAAATGACTGGTAGTCAACGACGTCTGGTGACTCGAACATAGACATATAGGATACTGCAAACTCGTCTTCAAGGCAGTCAGCAAATAACACCTTTACATCATTTGGTTGTAGTGTGGATACACCTCCCCAACGAGGAGTGAATTCTATGCCATTAACATCTCTATCTGATTCACTCAGATTATCTGTTGCTTCGTCTTGAGTATCTAAAACGTCTTGTTCTTCTTGTGATATACTGGTTGCTACTACTGTCTGTTGAACTGTCGTTAATGATCCTGCAAACAAAAAGGTCGCAATAACCAGCGCTGAAAGTACTGAACCAGTTCTTGCCAATGACGACAATGATGATGGTTTATCAAACGTCATTTGTTCCTAGTCTCTCCTTTTCCGCTTGTTATTCCTCGTAGTTGTTCTTGATGTTGTGTAGTTGATGTCATTGAATTGCGTGTGTTTTCCGTAAATTCTTTTGTTGTCGATATCAAAGGTGCCATATTATTCATCATGGCCGTTGTTGACATCGTCGCCGGCATGGCGATCGTATGTGATAACATACCTCGAGTGACTTACGCTCGTAAATAAGCTGTTCTACATACCACTCTAGAACTTTTTTCATCATAGTCCTTTATCCAGCATCATAAAAAGCATTAAAGAATTATTCATACAAATAGTTTTTCGCATAAAACATTACCATAATTGCGGTTAATATCCTGTCATTATAGAAGCAACATCAGAGTCAATGGCTAAGACAATGAGAGGATCTAGCAATATATGGATAAATAAAAGAGGTTAGATATACATTCGAAAATGTACAGTCAGGGAAATTTGCAAGTTTCGCATTTTGAGTATGTCTCCCCATCTAAGTGATTGAAATGTGTGCCACAGGATTTGCATGTATGATGAATATCATCAAAACCGTCATGCGCCACAAACTGGTAGCTTTCAAGCTGCTGACTCTTACATGCTATGCATCTGCAACTACACGATATCATCTGGTATCATCAGCGAGATATCTCGCTCTCTTCCCTACACTATTGCTTCAACAATCTTGCTATATATATAATCTAACCTAATCCATGGCAGGTATAGTCAGTTTGATGTCTGGAGCTGAATCAGGTTCCTCCCAGTCAAGTACATCTGGAATTATTTCGCCCAAGGGATCATAGCTATCAAATCGAGTCTTTTGCGGGGCTGATGCAACAAGGTGAACTCGGGTGTTGTTAGAAGCTGACATAGAGGACAACATCCCAACTTCTATTGAGCCATCCTCTTTGAATATTCCTCGCACGCAGCCTACCAACTTGTTCAGCTCACCGATAGAGATTCTTTTACCTCCCATTACATACACCATTGCTCTTTTGATGGTACTTGCATCTGGTATAGTATCATATAGCATTGCAAGTGAGTCGCGCAGAGAAGATTCCGAGCTAGGTCTTGCTCTGCTTGTGCACAGCACGTTCATTGAGGGTTTTATCATGCCAGATGAGACTGAGGCAATTACTTCAATTATTGCATTGTTTGTTATGGCAAAGCAATCATGCTGAGACAGCTCTGGATTATTGTCCAGAAATGCATCATTGTCCATCACTATTGTAGAATCTGAAACTTCGCGCACTCTTCTTAAAGCGGTCCCAGCGCTGAAAATGCGATCGGCTTCATACTTGAAGGGCATAATTGCTATAGAGATTACCGAAATTCTCGAATCTTTCGCCATCTTGCATACAAGCGGCGCAATTGCAGTGCCTGCTCTGCCGGCTAAATTTGATACGACAATAACTGTCGAGTAGCCGTGCATCGCCTCAGCCATCTCATTCCGATGACCCTCCACAAATGAGCGTAACTTGTAACTAGAAGGATTAACCCATTCACCAGAATGAACAAAAATAGCAGTGCACCTATCGTTACTTACCAAATCCTTCCTATCGTTGCTTATCAATAGGCATTTGCATTCGAGAGCTGCACTCGATGCAGCTGCGATTTTACTCCCTACGCCGCCGATGCCCACCAGCAACATAGGATTTTTGATAGATAGATCTTCCTCCAAGATCCCCCAAGCTCCCCCGCACAGAGATACCGACGTCAAGTTAAAAAGCTTTGGTGATTAATCAAAAGCTAATCACAGCCTAACAAAGTTTAGCTTGCCACTAAATTACATTTGCCTTCAATGAAAAGTTGGAAAAATCAAAAATTTTTACATTCACCATATCACCAAGTAAAATTTGACGATCAGCAATGTTTGCTGTTGAGGAAGACGTTGAGGAAGGTATAACCACTGGTTTGTATGCATAGTTTCTTCCTTGCATAACTTTCCCAGTCTCATCAATTACTATTTCTCCTTGCCATTCCCGCCATAGGGAGTTGCGCTTCTTTGCGATTCTCCTTGTAAGAGTGTGCAGATACTTTGACCTTTCCTTAGACACTTGAGAGCTAACCTTCATTTCTTTCCATCCAGACGCCTCCGTCTTTGGCCTCGCAGCATAGCGTGAAATATTAACAGTGTCCAGTTCAGATCTCTCAAGTAAGTCAATAGTTTGTTTGAAATCATCCTCCGTTTCTGATGGAAATCCTACAATGATATCAGTTGAAATAGTCATCTCAGGAATCCTATCTCTAAACGCCTGCACTATGTCTATGAATGTCTTGGAAGTGTGACCGCGCTTCATCTTTCTCAATACTCTGTTGCTTCCGCTTTGTACGGGAATGTGGAGAAACTTGAACAGTTTGTCATTTTCACAGAACAAACGGACCATCCTATCTAGGATCGCAGGCAGATACATAGGATTCATCATTCCGACTCTTATCTTGAAGTTGCCTTCTATAGAGCAACATGCCTGCAGAAGATCTACAAGGTTGCTGTCTATATCTCTTCCATAGCATCCATTGTCAGTTGAGGAAAGCCAGACTTCTTTGCAACCACTTTTGATATCGGATTTGATCTGCCTTACGATGTCGCCTATGCGGTAGCTTCTAAGCCATCCTTTGGCAATTTTTGTTTGACAGAATGTGCACTCGCTCATGCATCCATTTGCTATCTCTACTATGCTGATCACAGGGTTAAGTCTGACCCTTGGAATATTGACCTTATCAAGTTGAGAGTCTTTAAGGGCTACCAGCCTGTCACCTGAGAGGGCTGACCTTACTGCATCAGGTGCTTTGTCAATCGAATTGGGTCCGATAAGACTTGCCGATGAACTAGCTGATTCTATTTTTGCTTTGTCTGCCTTTGGCAGGCAACCTGCAACAACGAGCGGCTTGCCAGACTTGACCATGGTCCTGATCCTACTCATCATCTTGTGCTCGGTTGTATCCTTAACAGAGCATGTGACAATTAGGTTGAGAGCACTTTCGCTTCTCTTGGTTGCAATTTCATAGCCAGCCTCCTTTAATATTCCCCCTATCATCTCAGAATCAGCCATGCTTGCCGAGCAACCATATGCTTCAATCCACACCTTGGGCTTAGACTTTGTCAGCAATGGGATTGTTTCTATGATTGACGGCTTGAGCGATACACTAAACATCGTAGAAGTCATTAAATCAGCTTTCCTTAAAAATCATGTGCCATCCCTATCAGGATGTTTCTGAGTCTGAAAGCCTTCCAATCATTAGGAATGAGATTGAACAAATTAGAAGATTCAGAGAGAGGCGCGCATGTACTTATAATTGAATGCCATCTACTTTTTTCCATTCTACTATTTCTTCTGCTGCTGACGATTGTGAAGCCAGATCTCAGTTAACACAGTAACATAATTAGTGATAAGTGCGCCAGACTCCATGCTGTCGCGGTTTTTCTCTAGATCATTTCCAAGTGCCATCATAAAAGATTTGGGCACCTTCAAGTACTCGCCCATAAAGATCAGCAGGGAATAGTACATTAGTTTCATTATTTCGTTGTTATCAGCACCCTCGTCAATCTTCATACTTGACATCATATTTGAAACTACGAGAGACAGCTGCGGTGACAACAATGCACGGTCTTCCTTCTCTACAAGCCTGATCGCACCCATGTAAATCAAATCCTCTATTGCAGAGGCAGTTTGCTCAAGGCGCTGGTGATCTTCTGACATTGGTAGATGTTCTTTGGTCGGCAAGCCTATTTTAGATTGCTTACAACTGAACGATAGGTCGCGACATAACCAGGGTCTACTATCCCCTGCAACACATACGGATTGCCATCTGAGAGCCTAATATCCATCGCAACTGCACTGTATGGAATGTCGAACTGATCGATCTTGTCTTGCTCAGTTGTGTCAAAGAATTTTGTACACTTTCCGCTTTCATAGCATGAGAAGCCATATATCCTCTCAACTCGTCTGTAGCCAAATCCTGCTGCCCTTCCGCCTGCGGAACCAGTTGATTCTTCTACTAATAGAATGAAAATATCGGTTTTTATTTGCTTGTCCAAGAAAACATCATTCTCTGCTACAACAATCTTGCGCTGGGGAAGCTGTAATATGGTATCAATTGAATCTGACATTTATACATATCAAGGCAAACTAAGGAATAATAATTATCTGTCGAGCCCTTTTATCTAATATTCAGGTTTTGACTCCCGCAATAAATAGCAGCGCTTTTGTGATAAATATATATAATATCTACAAATCGCATGATCTATTATGGTCAAGACTGCTTCATCACCTCAGGTTCTCAATTCAGGTAGTAAGGCACCGGATTTTACACTGATGGGTGTGGATAATATAATGCACTCATTACAGGATTACAAGAGCAAGGCAACACTTGTTGTCTTCATTTGCAATCACTGCCCCTACGTCAAAGCAAGGATTGGTGACATTGTGGATTTGCAAAACAGATTCAATGCATCAGAGGTTCAGGTTATTGGCATCAATAGCAATGATCCAAACTACGAAGGCGAGGGCTTTGATAACATGCTTATATTTGCAAATGAGCACAAACTCAATTTTCCCTATCTAATAGACGAAAGCCAAGATGTTGCGAGGGCATATGGCGCAGTGTGCACTCCAGACCCATTCCTATTTGATACAGATCATAGGCTGGTATTCCACGGTAGGATAAACGATGCACTTGAGCCAGAGGCTAGGCCTACAATACCGGTTATGGAGAACAATATTCGCAAGCTGCTAAGAGGAGAAAAGATAGAGAAGGACTTTGAGCCTTCTATTGGCTGCTCAATAAAGTGGAAGAACTAGATGGCTAGCCGTACTGATAGATCACCCCTTTTTCTCCTCTTGGGTGGTGCCACTCTGTTTCCTTGGCACAGGTTCCACACTCGATGCAGGCTTCATGCTGAAGCGTAACTTCACCTCCTCTTTCCATACTGTAGCAGAGTGTAGGACAAAGGGTCACGATCTTTTTCATGAATTCAGAGTTTGGGTGAAGCACCTTGATGTGTGAAATCCTATCGTCATCGTATTTCAGCTGTGCGATGCGCTGGGCTATCGTAGGTATTGTAGGTTCATAAGTTGCCCGAACATGCCTCCCCATCTTTTCTGCAAGTTCTATTGGCACCTGAACGTATGTGTCTTCTGATTCGACCAGAGGTAATAACCTATCATAGCCAAGAATGTTTGCAAAGCCTACAGCCAGCCCTCTTAGTGTGCCGCTTGACATTAGCTTGAATACTACGCCGTAGCGCTGTCCGATAATATCCTTGGGTACATCTCGTGCAGCGTCTAGGAATATCTTTAGATAATCCTTGTCTATCTCCTTCATATCCCTTGTGTAGGGACTCTCTTCTATTGACTGGCTGTAGAATTCGCCCATATAATGAGTGGAAAAATCGTTTCTATCAATAGCTCTTGCAACCGCATCTGCTGCCCTTACCGCATCGTCAATGCCGACGTTGAGTCCTTCTATTCGCGGTCCGATAAAAACTCCTCTTCCTGCTGCATCGCCTATAAACAGGATATTTTTGTAGTAGGGCTTTTTCATTGCACAGCGCTTGCCATCTGGCACCAGTTTGGCTCCATATTCAAGCTCAATGTAATCAGTGACAAATTTTGTGTCGTATTTTGTGGCAAGTTCATTTTGAACATAATCAAGCCTTGCTCGGATTTCCTCTTCCGATTTGTACTTACCGCTTTCGACCAGCTTTTTCCTTCCATTACGAGAGTAATATATATCGCGAAGTTCATTCCATGTCTTTATTAATTTGCTAACTGCAAACCGTGTCCTAAGCTGTTCCTCCTTTGGCAGGTTCTTGTCTATTTCCTCTTTGATTGCCACTTGATCTTTGATGAATTCTGTAACTAAAGGATTCTTTAGCAGAGCGTTTATCAGCGTATATGGCTCTGATGGCCTGTCCATAAGTGAGTCATAGTGATAGACTGCACCTACAGAAAGTGTGTCTAGATTTGTATACAAAAATCCGCCCCCAATGTGGTTAAGTGTGACGTCCCCAGCAAATAGATGGGCAGCGCCTTCATCGGGTCCAATTCCAAATCGCTGTTCAATGATCTCTTCGGGCAATTTGACTATGACCTTTACGCCTTGATAAAGCTGCTCTGGCGTAAATTTTGCCCTAGCACCAGTCATTTCCGCAACTTCTGAGTTGACGCCATCTGCAGCAATTACTGCTTTTGCTTCAAAGGGCTCTAACTCGTCAGTTTCAATAATTACTGTTTTTTCATCCTGCCAGCTTAACGAACGAACGTGCACGCCTGAAACTATGCCGCCCCCCTGCCGCTCTGCACTTTCACCGGCCTGCTTTGCAAACCACCTATTCAGCCTATTGAGAAGTACAGAATAACCAAAGTTCGCTTGATATTCATGTGCTGCAGTTAGGTCCATTGTGAATATCTTGTCTTTGGAGGTCGCATGCAGCATATACTGAGTTATCTTGCGCTCGATAGGAGCATCCTGCAGAAATTCGGGATAAATGTCTTCAACGTTATACGTCTTGCCATGTTTCGGTTTCTTAGAATATAATATACCACCAGAAATATTCTTGCTCCCGACCTTCTTGCCGGCCTCAATCAATATTGCTTGTTTGTTCAAGTCAGACAGCCGTTTTAAGGCTGCAAGGCCAGCGGATCCACCACCAATTATTGCAACATCGTAATGTTCCATATTATTTCTTCACCTCTATTGTAGGCCTTTGCTTTCTAAGTTCCTCAAGCAAGAGTGGTATCACATCCTCCATTCTTCCCTTGATAAATACATCACACTCATCTTTTATAGGCGAGTTTTCATCTGGATTAATTGCCACTATAAAGCCGGACTCTTTCATGCCTGCAATGTGTTGCATGGCTCCACTTATTCCTACTGCAATATAGAGCAATGGTGCTACCTTGCGGCCACTCGTTCCTATGACCCTATCAGGAATCATATAGTTGGAGTTTATAGATTCACTTACAGAAAACGGCTTTTTTGATATTGGAAGCGAAACGCCAACTTCGGCTTCAATTTCTTTTGCAAGCTCAGCTACCAACTTTACGTTCTGCTCTGGTGAATCCTTGACACCCTTGCCAAAGCTTACTACAGCCTTGTGACTGTCAAAGTCGACTGCACTTTTCACTATTTTTCTATCAAGTACTCTTACTCGAAGATCCTTTTCGTCAAATTCCGGAACATATTCTACTACTGTTCCCCGCCTTGATGTATCTCGCTCACTTGGGGCAAACACGCCGGGAATTATGCTGCACGCCTGTGGATGATACTCACGCTCATTAGCAGGGTTACGGTTATCAAGGCAAAGAATAGTAGTCCAAAGGAACCCAGAGAAATCTGGCCTATACATTTCAAGAGTTTTTTCATATTTCATTGATTGTCCCTTTGTCTTATGTTCATGTTTTATTTCCAAGTCCTCGATAACAAGTTTGTTAATGTCCGACGCAAGCCCTGATTCAAGCTCTGCAAGAACTGTAGATGACATGTGCCTCCCTATGCTGTCTGCGGCAAAAAACATGTATCGTGGCTTTATAAATTCAGAAGCATTAGAAAACTTCGCCACCAGCTCTCTGCTCCTTGCTATCTGGCTTATGACCTTGGTGTCTATAAGGTTCCTACTGTGTTGAAGTTCAGGGCTATCTACGCAGATTACTGCATCAGCGCCATAAAAAATAAGTTCTTCACACAACTTGCGAACATTGTGTCCAAGGACAACTGCAACCACTTTCTCGTCAGAGGAATATTTCTTATTAAAACCATCCATGAGCCGCCTAGCCTCACCCAGCATCTCGAGGCTGACAGGCACGGGCATACCGTCTTCATGCTCTACGACAACGTAGAGGTGTTGATACTTCGCTGATGACTCCATATATTATTTGATCACCATACCTCCAAGTGCCTCATACATGTTGGATACCACCCTTGCAATTTGTTCACGGTTAGCTCCATCGATAACTTCGGCTTTTCTGCTGGCCTTCGCTTTTGGTATGCGCTCAACTTTGTAAACAATCGTTGGTGAGCCGGGCAATCCAACTAGTTTTGGATCGATGCCTAGCTGCTGCGTGTTTAAGACCTTCAGGAATTGTTTGTAGTTTTCTGCCCTGAATTTTGCTTCCTTCTGATATTTTTCAAACGCAAGCCTTTGTGACACGGTATTGAAAAATGCCTTGTAAGAAGGGTCAATAGATATAAAAACCGGAAGGGGTGCCTCTACCTCTTCAATGATATCATAAAACCCTTGAAGGGAGATCAAGCGCTTTGCCCTCACAAGTCGACTCTGCAGATCAACGTTATAATCTAATACATTACCAAGGAAAGTAAAGCCCAGCTTCCAAGCAGTCTGAGGTCCTGTCTGGCCAGTCTCGCCGTCAGATGCCCTGTGTCCGGAAAATACGATGTCCACCTTCTCGCCTTCCACATTAGAGATGCCAGCCCTCAGCACTTCGGCCGTAGCAAGCGTATCGGCGCCTGCAAAGATTCTGTCGCTGTAGAGATGTAATTCGTCAGCATCACAGAGTAATTGCGCTTGTTGTAGAGCGCTCTCTGCAATAGGAGGACCCATCGTTCCGACTGCCACTCGGGCACCATATCTGACCTTAGCGTAAAATGCTGCATCTGATGCTATAGCACTATGGGGTCCAAGGATGCTCTTTGTTTCCGCCCTATTGAGTGTGCCATCTGCATTGTAGCTAACATTCCCTTCCGAGAAATCAGGTTCTAATTTTACAATAACTGCGACATTGAGGTCATTTGTTGTTGTCGTCAATACCTATCAGATGCGATATCCCCATAAATTGCTCTCATTAAATTGTTTGCAAAGAAAAGAAGTTATGCGGCAACTAGCTTTTGAGTTGACAATGCTCTCAGCTTTTCATAAGCGGTTCTTATGCTTTGATAGAAGTGAGGCATTTTAGGCGGCAACATAGTGTATGCAATGTAAAAGTCCTCTGCTTCCCGCATATAGCGCCTTATCTTGTCATGTCCTGGAACGTGCCTGATAAATGACATGTTATTGAGCCTGTCTGCCAGCTTTATTGCCTTGACATCATATTCGGCATCGCGAAGGATGTCGCAGTATTCTAAAAAGCGCTCCAACTGGCGCTCAATATCGTTTGCCCCAGGATAGTTTTCAAGGGGCTTGACCTTGAGTTCGCTTGCAATGTCGCGGATTCTGCTGCCAAATCGGTATGTAAGATTCGCTTCAAATCCGTATGACTTGGATTCATATAGATTCAAGATTCTCTCATCATCTTCCATGACGTCATGCAGAATTGCGGTTGCAATTTCTACGCTTGTGATGTTGCGATTGACTAAGCGATAATGCCTTACGACATCCATCGTGACCGGCCACGTGTGGGTTTCAAGGAACGGTGATGTGCCATCTTCGCGCATTAGGTCAGAATGGACTTCTTCTGCGACCTCAGCTGCGCCTTCAATGTAATCATCCACTCGCACTTTACCCTCATCTTGCAGAAAATCCAAGAACTCACGCTTACCTATTCGAGGAATGTCGAGACTGCTGCCCATATCTCTACATAGCACGGTAGTTGAACAAAAGTTCTTCGGTAGATGAATAGAATAAAAAATTATTTTGATTAGCTAGTATAATGGTCTGACGCTACGGAGATGAGAAGGTAGCAAATGGTAGACCAATCAATAATTCAAAAAATAAAGGAAGCGACTGTAGCAGTAGGTGTACGAAATAATGATGAAGACAACCCGATAAAGATCATTGGCAGCGGCTCCATTATCAATACAAGAGGATATTTGCTTACTGCTTCACATGTTGCGAAGGCATGTGACGCTGAAAGGAAAAAGGAGGTGGATAAGAGGAATCGAAAAGTTAGGTCTGCTATGTATAGGAGACATCCGTCAGGCTATGAAATTACAGACATCGAGCAATTTAGTTACTTCGAATGGGATCCTAAGGCGTCTGAACGGACAATTATTACCAAACGCAAAAACAGAGAGCATAAGCATAAGCACAAGGATAATGTGGTTAAGGCATTAGCCATATAAGCCTGTTCGGAAAAATAGGTGTGCTAACACTTTGCTTAGCAGTTCGACCGGTTTTACACTGGCAAAAGATGCCTTCCCGCCTAGCGGAGACCAACCCGAAGCAATAGAGCAGCTTGCCA
This sequence comes from Nitrososphaera sp., assembly GCA_036566425.1. GTDB lineage: Archaea > Thermoproteota > Nitrososphaeria > Nitrososphaerales > Nitrososphaeraceae > Nitrososphaera. The sequence continues at coordinate 7,033 of DATCWI010000074.1, read as the reverse complement.
AAGGTGTGAGCAAAGGTAGACGCCAGACACTCCTCGGCGTGACAGGCAGCGGTAAGACGTTTACAATTGCAAATGTCATTGCAGGCGCAAACAAGAATACGCTTGTGATTTCTCATAACAAGACCCTTGCAGCACAGCTATATGCGGAATTCAAAGAGTTCTTTCCAGAGAATAATGTCGGCTATTTTGTGAGCTTTTATGATTATTATCAGCCTGAAAGTTACATCCCTCAGACAGACACCTATATCGAAAAGGACACTGAGGTAAATGAAAAGATAGAGAAGATGAGGTTAGAAGCAACTGCCATGCTAATGTCGGGGGAGCCTACAATAATTGTGTCTACGGTATCATGCATATACTCCCTTGGCTCTCCAAAGGAGTGGGAGAAAAACGCAATTTCAGTGACAAGAGGAATGACAATCGACCGAAAACTGTTAATTCATAATTTCATCGAAGCGCGTTATGAGCGAAATGATATATCACTTGTGCCCGGTAACCTTCGCGTCAAAGGTGACACTATTGATATCATTCCGGGGTATTCTGATGACATTATTAGGATCTCAATGTTCGGCGACGAGGTTGAGCAGATAAGCATACATGACCATGTCACCATGAAGAAATTGCGAGACGTAAATACAGTCAAGATATTTCCAGCCAAGCACTACATCACTGACGACGACTCTCGTAGCAGGGCTATTTCCTCAATCAAGCGCGAATTGGAGAACTGGCTTCCAAACCTGCCATCAGAACTTGAAAGGCAGAGGCTTATGCAGCGCACAAAATACGATCTTGAGATGATAGAGGAGTTTGGCTATTGCTCAGGAATTGAGAATTACTCGCGTCATTTAGATGGAAGGGCACCAGGTCAGCCGCCCTACTGCTTGCTTGATTTTTTTGGGGATGACTTTTTGTTAGTAATTGATGAGTCGCATGTTACATTACCACAATTGCATGGTATGTACAATGGCGACTATTCACGCAAAAAGATGCTAATTGACTATGGATTTCGTCTGCCAAGCGCATACGACAACCGTCCACTCAAGTTTGAAGAATTTGAGAAGTACCTCAAGAATGTGATTTTTGTATCCGCTACTCCAGGCCCCTACGAATTAAAGAGTAGTCTGCAGGTCATTGAGCAGCTGGTGCGCCCTACAGGACTTGTAGATCCTAAGGTCGAGATCCGGTCCACTAAAAACCAGATGGAGGATTTGATAAAAGAGATAAAGGACAGAGCAAAGAAGAACCAGCGGACGCTTGTCACCACAATGACAAAGAGGATGGCAGAAGATCTGGCAGAATTTCTTGCGAAAAACAGTGTGCGTGTACGCTATCTTCACTCTGAAATTGAGGGACTTGAGCGTACAGAACTCATAAGACAGCTACGTCTCGGCGAGTTTGATTCTTTAGTAGGCATCAACCTGCTAAGAGAAGGCCTTGATATCCCAGAAGTTTCCCTAGTTGCAATCCTTGACGCAGACAAGGAGGGATTCTTGCGCAATACGACCAGCCTAATTCAGACATTTGGTCGAGCAGCAAGAAACCTTGACGGTACTGTCATAATGTATTCAGATCATATTACCCAGTCAATGAAGCAAGCACTTGAAGAAACAGAACGCAGACGCAAAAAGCAGCTGGAATATAACAGGAGACACAAGATAACTCCAAAGACAGTAGTTAAGGCAATACCAGAAAGTACTAAGGAAGTAGCTGATGTCGAAGTGGAGACAAAGTCTATGGCAAGAGATGACCTGTTCAAACTCGCTGTAGAGACAGAAACTACCATGAAGCGGTTTGCAGAAGAACTAGAGTTTGAAAAGGCAATAATGTTTCGCGAAAAACTGGATAAGATAAGAAAGGCTCTTGGCGAGCCGGTGTTTTCAAAGGTGTCATAATGTAATGCACAACAATATAATTATCAAAGGAGCAAGACAGCACAATCTCAAGAATATCAATGTCGAAATACCAAAGAACAAATTGGTAGTTATTACAGGCCTGTCTGGCTCTGGGAAATCAACGCTTGCATTTGATACAATATACGCAGAAGGTCAGAGACGTTATGTAGAATCACTATCAGCTTATGCAAGACAATTTTTGGAATTGATGGACAAGCCTGATGTTGATTCAATCGATGGTTTGTCTCCAGCAATATCCATACAGCAAAAGACGACAAGCAAAAACCCTCGCTCAACTGTTGGCACTGTGACAGAGATCTACGACTATCTACGTCTTCTGTTTGCAAGAGTAGGCGTACCTCACTGCCCAAGGTGTGGCAGAAAAATAGCCAGCCAGTCAGCTGACGCAATCACAGAAACCATAATGAAAACAGCAGAAGGTAAGAATGTTATGATCTTGGGTCCAGTCATACAGGGCAAGAAAGGAACATATGAAAAATTATTCGATCAACTCAAGCAGGAGGGCTTCTCTCGCATTAGGCTGGATGGTGAGGTGACGCGGCTCGACGACGAAGAGGAGGAGGAGGAAAAAAAATCCAATTATCCAAGGCTTGATAGACAAAAAAAACACAATATAGAAGTAATAGTAGACAGATTAAAACCCTCTCCAGAAGACAAGAGCAGGCTATTTGACTCAATACAATCTGCGCTTAAGGCGGGGGGAGGAGTTGTTGTAGTTTCAGTTGACAATAAGGACACAATGTATTCGCAGAGGAATGCCTGTCCTCATTGCGGTATTTCACTTGGAGACTTGGAGCCCCGAACCTTTTCGTTCAATTCTCCATATGGAGCATGCAGAGAATGTAATGGACTTGGAATCAAAATTGAATTTGATCCAGATTTGATAATACCAGACAAGTCAAAGAGCATAATAGAAGGAGCAATAAAACCGTGGACTGGACACTTTGCAACATTTCGATCTTCAATGTTGCGTGATGTAGGCAGAAGGTTTGGTTTCGACCTTGCGACCCCCATATCCAAAATGAGGCCAGAACAAATTAGGGTAATACTCTATGGCAGTGACGAGAGCATCCATTACAAATACCAATCACGTTATTCTGACAGCAGATGGGAGTATCGTGGATCATTTGAGGGTGTAATACCAAACCTTGACCGTATTTACCGTGAAACCGAATCAGAGTCAAAGCGTGAAGACCTAATGCAATTCATGCGTGAGCGCCCCTGCGAGTTGTGCAATGGCAGGCGCCTGCGTGACGAAGCTTTGGCTGTCAAGATAAACAACAGGTCAATAATGGATGTATCTGACATGTCAATAGATGAGTGCTATCGCTTCTTTCAAACATTAGAACTCACAGAAACTGAGCGCTACATTGCAAAGACTATACTAAAGGAGATCATGTCAAGACTCGATTTTCTATTAAATGTAGGGCTCAATTATCTGACTCTCAATAGAATGACTGCCACACTTTCGGGCGGCGAGTCTCAAAGAATCAGACTTGCAACCCAGATTGGGTCAAACCTGACAGGTGTGCTCTACGTATTGGACGAGCCAACGATCGGCCTGCACCAGCGCGATAACAGGCGGCTAATTGATACCCTCAAAAAACTTCGAGACCTAGACAATACTCTCATTGTTGTAGAACATGATGAAGAGGTTATACGAAACTCTGACTGGATAATAGATATAGGCCCAGGAGCTGGCAGCTACGGAGGCGCTATTGTTTCAAGTGGCCCGCTTGATGAGATCGTAAATAATCCTAATTCTATTACAGGCGCTTTTCTCAGAGGAGATCAACGGGTTGTCCACCGGCATGAACGAAGAAAGCCAAGCAAGTGGCTGACGGTCCATAATGCATGTGAGAATAATCTAAAGTCTATTGATGTCAGGTTTCCACTAGGCTGCATGACAGTCGTCACTGGTGTTTCAGGCTCAGGTAAGTCTACACTCGTAAACGATATAATGTTCAGAGCACTCGCCTCACACTTTTACGGTTCAAAGGAAAGAGCAGGTAGACATGATAAGATATCAGGCCTAGAACTTATAGACAAGGTAATAGGCATAGACCAGTCTCCAATTGGCAGAACCCCAAGATCAAATGCAGCCACTTATGTCAACGCATTTACACCAATACGCGAACTATTCGCAAAGACACCCCAAGCAAGAGAGATGGGATACAAAGCTGGCAGATTCTCATTCAATGTCTCAGAGGGGAGATGTGACTCATGTGAAGGTGGCGGCTCGAAAAAGATAGAGATGCAATTCTTGCCCGATATCTACGTCACTTGCGATGAATGCAAAGGTAGACGCTATAATTCTGAGACTCTTACAATCAAGTATAAGGGTAAGACAATTTCAGATGTGCTTGACATGACTGTCGAAGAAGCACTAAAATTCTTCTATGCGATACCAACTATTACCAAAAAGCTCCAGACTCTAAGCGACGTGGGCCTTGGCTACCTGAGGCTAGGGCAGCCTGCAACCACGCTCTCTGGGGGTGAAGCCCAGAGAATCAAGCTTGCCGCAGAGCTGTCAAAGCGCGATACTGGCAAGACGGTCTACATTTTAGACGAACCTACTACAGGCCTCCACTTTGCAGACGTAAGCAAGCTACTAAATGTACTGAAAAGACTGGTTGACCTAGGCAACACAATCATAATCATAGAGCACAACCTTGATGTCATTACAGCGGCAGATTGGATAATAGACCTTGGACCAGAAGGTGGCGCAGCAGGTGGACAAATAGTTGTAGCAGGTACCCCAGAGGAGGTAAGCGAAAGCATTAACAGTTATACTGGCGAGTATTTGAAGCCAAAGTTGTCAGTTGATAGTATGATATTGCAGAGGGCAAATCAATGACTTTGGCCACCGCAATTCTAAAAGAAAAGCGCATTCCAGAGCAACCAGGCGTCTACCTAATGAAAGGTAGCGCAGGCGGGATAATTTACATAGGTAAAGCCAAGAACCTGCGAAAACGCATCAGCTCTTATTTTATCAGACATGACCCCAAGTTAGGATGGAAGACTAGCAGGCTTGTTAGCAGGATAGCAGATATAGACTTTGTAGTTACAGACAATGAGATAGAGGCATTTCTTCTTGAGTCCAACCTCATTAAGCGGTACCGACCGGTCTTCAATATCGAACTGAAAGATCAGCAGCGCTATACTTATCTAAAAATAACAGATGAGGCATTTCCTCGTCTCCTAGTAGCCCGACGCAACAGAGCAGGAGAATTCACAGGGCCAAAAGGGAAAATCTACGGGCCCTTCGTACGAGGTAGTTCTAAATACCTGACTGTGGGACTCTTGCGAAAATTATTCAAAGTAAGAGTATGCAATAGACTGCCCAAAGCTCCATGTCTCCAGTACTTTATCAAGAATTGCGACGCGCCGTGCATAGCAAATGTAATGCGTGAGCAATATATGACGAATATAGTAGCATTGCAAAACATACTGGAAGGTAAGAGCAGTATTGATTTGTTTGTCGAGATGATGCACGCGGAGATGAAACGTGCATCTGAGCTTGGCGACTATGAAAGGGCAAAAGAGATCCGTGATACTCTATATAGACTGAACAACCTGCGGACTAAGCAAAAGATGGAAAAGGCTGTCAACCGTAACCACGATGAAGAGTACATTAGTATTTTAAAAGATATCAAAAAGGGAGTAGCTCATGTGATGGCTCTCCGCAGGACCCGTGGTGTTATAAGCGATCGGAAAAAGTTTGAATTTGATCTAGTAGGCGACAACTCACTCTCCTCATTTCTTCTACAGTATTACTCTTCTATCCCAGTAATCCCACGGTTCGTCTATGTCAATGAAGACCTTGAGGACAAACAAGTCTTAGAAATGTCACTTGAAAAAATAGCAGGGCATAATGTGAGCATCTTTAATGTCGAAAAGACGCTTACAAAGGACAAGCGGCAACTTATGGACCTCATCATGCGCAATCTTTCGATATATATTGAAAAGGGCTATGACCCAGCAGTAGTAGAGCTTAAAAATGCTTTAAAGCTTATGTCCATGCCGGAAGTCATTGATTGCTTTGACGTATCGAACCTTGGAATATCAATTGCAGTTGGGTCATGTGTTCGATTTATCAATGGTAAGCCGAGCAAGAGCTTCTATAGGAGATTCAACATCACCACAGTAGTAGGACAGAATGACTTTGCGATGATAGGCGAACTTGTTCGACGGCGTTATTCCTCTGTAGGCGAAAAACTTCCCGATCTTATACTGATAGATGGTGGGCGAGGCCAGCTTGGTGCGGCCGTCATGTCCCTTAGAAGCTTGGGGATCTCAGATGTCCCTTGCATCAGTCTGGCAAAGGAAAATGAGGAGATCTATGTGCCTAGTTCCAAAGAGCCGATTGTGCTGCATAGGAGCAACTCAGGCCTCAAAATGCTGCAGCATGCTCGAGACGAAGCTCACAGATTTGGCCTTGCCTATAATATCAAGCTGAGAAAGGTTCGGTAAGCGTTTCTATTCATAAATACTGTCATATTTCTCGGTAACAGCTCACATTATTCAGATAAAGATCACATTATTCAGATAAAGCTCACATTATTCAGATAAAGAAAAAAGGAGATTAGTGAATTATTCTTCTAATGTGTATTTTCTAGACTAACTGATTGTAGTCAGTGGTTTCTCTTCTTCCTTCTTTTCAAAAGCCTCGATATCTTTTGCCTTGGCTTTTGTGCTAACTACCTCTTTTTCTTTCATTTGTTCGAAGTTCCAGTCACACATGGTACTCGCATTATGCACTTAATGGTAGATAAGAATAGCATGCTAAATACAATCGTTATCTTAAAAAATCTTCTGAAATCTAATACGTGGAACTTATTTTGTTTGTAATACAGCATTCATTGATATGTCCATGATACTCGACAACTAAGAATGCCGTATTTCTGTTTTAGTAGAAGATAATGCAGCAGCCCCAAAATTTTCTAGCATTTATGAAAATTTAACATTTCTCACCTTTACTAGAGGAGAATTCAGATTCCTTCAGTCACATTCTGACTCCCACTCTAAACATACTATATATATTTATATATATATTAATTACAATTTGTGAACAAGAATTTACATGATCTCTCATGATGATATTATTAATATTTCAGATA
>DATCWI010000042.1:0-7211 GCA_036566425.1 Nitrososphaera sp. | reverse complement strand
CTTTGTTGTTATGTCCTCGAAGTTCATCCCGACAAGGCGACCCATCTCAGTTTCGTATAGTCGGTTATCTATCACATAATCTGTACCAAGTATTTCGCAGACTATCTGAGCTGTTTCTATGGTTCTAATTACAGGTGACACATAGACCTTTTCAATAGCAATATTTTTCATTAGCTGGTTTGCGCTCTCTGTTACTTGCTGCCTCCCATGTTTGGTTAGATGAGATTCCATATTCCTTCCAGCAAGAACTCGGTTCACATTGCTCTCCGCTTGACCATGGCGCATAAAGATGACGAGGGGCAACATGCTAGAAGCAAAATCAGGCTCAATTAAACCATTGTTGCAGCTCCTCGCAATGCCTTAGCCACGGTTTTTCCGCTTTATGAAGCAGGAACAGTGGTAAGGGACGAAGCTGGGTACCCGGCATCCTTAGTTTTTCATGTCTGCACCTGATGTATCGCTGTTGGGATTTAGTAAACTCCCTTGTGCCGTTGATGTAATACATTTCCTCTTTCGACAAGAAATGAGCGGTAATATATGGTCTGAAAACATGCGAACCCACGACTATCACGCTTTAAGCTTGAGTAGTCTATGTAAGCTGACAAATAGCAAGCAAGTGTTGCAACACACTTGCAAATGATTATTACACGAGTTTCAGACCTTGTTACAGTTGCCCCAAATCATGGCGGATTTGCAAATGACTTTTGTCCTCCTAATACAGTTGTCAGTGGAAGAGGAGGATATTTTTTTGCTTCAGCGCAGTTCACATTAACAACTCCAAATGGTCTAGGTGGATGGCAAGATGCAGTTCTTAATGACAGACCAACTTATGCCAACCTTCGGACATTTGCAGTGTGTATGTGATTAAGCCCATAATCTATTCAATCCCCCATCTACCATAGTCTTTCCCTTTCTTTTCATTGCTTTTGTCGCCATTAACAACTAAAACATCATTTTAGAACGTTCTCCAATTAGCAAGATCTAAGTACGCTACAGTCCCCATCTCCAAATATGGGGAATCTTTTTTAACTGCCAACATCTTTTGGGGGGCTAATGAAAATGGTGAAGTTAACTGGTAATAGTAGAAACCACAGAATCAAAATTCAAAGTGCTATCCTTATTATGACAACAATAGGATTGCTGATAGCAACAGCAACTGCTATGACAGGTTTTCCGAGCATAACTCCTGTCCTTGCTACACCTCTTACGTTTGATCCACCTGAACAAGTCAGTAATGATACAGCTAGTGATGCAACAACAAGAGCACCGCCTACTACCGCAGGAGAAGAACAACAAGAGCACCCTGTTTCCATAATTAAGGACGGTACAAACTCTTATCTCATATCCGGAGGCTCATCCAGTATCGACAGCTTTGATACAACTTACAGAATAGCAGGAGAAAGCAGTGCTGTAACGGCAGCAGAGGATCTAATCATCTCTACTATTACGTCTGATTACAGTTCATCTCCAATTATAGGATATGTGATGCTTGGGAATACTAATAATGCAACTGCTGCCTCTGCAAGAGCTCGTGATGCTGCTGCTATTCCTAACCCATTTGCAAGTCCCGAGCAGATAAGCGAAAGAGTTACAAGCGAACTTAGGAGGGTTATTGGCGAAGCAGCTGCGAATAATGCTGACAATACGACAACAGGGCAACAAGTAGATCAGCAACAACAACTTATGGAAATAAAATGCGTCTTTGGTATGGCGTTAGATGATATGCGATGTGACAATTACATTCCATCCGTAGGAGCAACGGAGGATGTGGCAATGTCTGAAGGAGGTGTACCTGATGGATCGCCTCTTGATCAAGAAGAACCATTTGTTGATGACAATATAGGTGCCGCAAATGTTCCTCAAGAATAGATTCCAGAGTTGATACCTTCCTCGCCTGAGCGTCTCGGCTATAGTCATTGCATTCATTCGCTGCAAAATGAATTGATAGAATTGCTGCCAGTCAACGGTATTCATAGTAGGAGCAACAACAGAAGTAGAAGTCAGCTCCTAGGTGGCGGGAGGTACGCTTGAGGTGGTAGTACTGCCGCTAGTAATTAGTAATGCGAGTTTCGCTTAATTTATTTTAAGAATTTGTCGAAGCCTGACCATGGTCTGTTAAAATTGCTAGTGGCAAAGTTAACTGAGCGCCATTTATGCCATTTTCAGAGGTTTTCCTTTTCAGAAAGTTTATTCGGGTAATACGAATTGCTTTTTGGTTTTGTTCTGAGCACAGCTGTAGGAGCGTCATTTTTTGTAATGGCCTACCAGAACGGTTTTTTTGTACTCGAAGAGTCCACGGGTGATTTTCTTACAGTTTGCAAGATTTTTTGATAATTCCATATGCGACAACGATTTATGATCCACCAAGAGTCCAGCAAGTTTACTGCAAGATATAAACAAACATCTTAAAGCCGATGCACATTAATACCTAGGTTATCCAATGACGACTCGATGAAGATAGGAATAGCTGGCGGTACTGGAGGCATGGGGGAAGGCTTTGCACTCAGATGGTGTCAAAAGCATGATGTTATCGTTGGCTCAAGAGATGCTCAGAAGGCTAGAGAAGCAGCAGAGAATTACACTAGGACTGTCAAAGAGACCTATGGCAATATCGGCGGTTCCATAAGTGGCACTGACAACATCTCATTTGCTGATGATATTGATGTTCTGATACTTTCGATTCCCTATGAGTTCATAGATGACACCTGTGGTAAGCTTGCGGGTAAGCTTAGAGAGGACTGCATCGTCGTATCACCCATTGTTCCTATGGCAAGAAGTGAAGCTGGTTTTGTGTATATACCACTAGAACAAGGTAAGAAGCAAGCTGCAGAAATGGTTGCCGACAAGCTCCCCCCCAGAGCAAGAATAGTATCGGCTTTCCACACAATATCTGAATCAAAACTTAAAAAACTTAACCAGAATCTTGATGCTGATACGTTCATTTGCGGTGACGATCAGAACACAGTAGCGAAACTGAACGAGCTTATACATGAAATCTCAGGCTTAAGGCCAGTATATCTTGGGCCTCTTGCGCTTGCTTACCAAGCAGAGATCCTAACCCCTATGTGCCTAAACGCTGCCAAACAAAACAAAATGAAAAATCCTGGAGTAAAACTCGTTTAAACACAAATATTATGAGTAATGACGTAATGAGAATCATATCAAAATGAGATGGAAGGAAGAGATAGGAAGCAGGCGTGGCAGAAATTGGATGTCTGCAATGGGGATTCTATTCATAGTTACCGCCGCAATTATCCTGGTGCGCAATCTCGTCCTCTTTAATGTAGAACACGCTGCCGGCTTGATCGAAGATGGGACGCAGCGATTTCTGGATAACTTCGTGAATGCCCAAGTCACAAATGAAAAGTTTGCGATTGCGATGATAGCAGCCGGTGGTTTTTTGATTTATTGGGGATACTTTAAGAAAAAAGAAGACTATGGCCCGCCTGACGAACATGAATGGCGCAGGTTCAATAGATAGTACACACCCTCGCCCTCGATTTCATCCTCATCTCCACCTCCACCACGATCACCACCACCACCATCATCATCCTTTAATATTCAACTCTCACTAATGATGATAGAGTGAATGAGAATTGGGATTGATGAATCGTATTTCGACTGTAATTTCGCAGAAAACAAACAAGCTTCTTGACAGGTTTGAAAAACCTCAGGAAGCTCTCGATTATTCCTACGTCAAACAGGTAGAGATGCTAAACAAGCTTAGGAGAAGTCTTGCTGAGATTACTACTTCTCGCAAGAGGCTTGAGATGCAAAAGTCTAGACTGTGGGAGAATATACGATTGCTTGACGCTCAGGCAGCAAGAGCTCTGGAGGCAGACAGAGAAGACCTTGCACGACTAGCCCTTGAGCGTAAGAATGCCAACTTGTTGCAGATGCAAAACCTTGACAAGCAGATAGCCGAGATGAAGCAGGAAGAAGACAATATGCAGGAAGCAGAAAAGCGCATGTCAATCAAAGTAGAGGAGTTCAAAGCGAGAAAAGAAATAATAAAAGCACAATACTCTGCAGCGGAAGCCCAGGTTAAGATAAAGGAAAGTGTGACAGGGATATCTGAGGAAATGACAGATGTAGGAATGTCAATGGAGAGGGCTGAGGAAAAGACAGAGCGTTTGAGGGCAAAGTCTCAAGCTCTAGATGAAATGATAAATTCAGGTGTCCTCACGGATTATACATCAAATAAAGATGAAATTGAAAAAGAATTAGAAAAAATTACGGTACAAAATTCAGTAGAGGAAGAATTAGCAAAGTTAAAGTCAGAGAAGCAACGTAAGAAAAAGCAACAATTGGAGCATGAAGTGCAACAATGAGTCGTCGAGTGAAAAGCAAGGGCAGGTCGGCAACAACCAAGCTTAAATCGAGGCGGACCGCAAAAGGCAAATCCCGCCCTAAGAAGGGTTTGTCTACACGGAAAGCTAGGGTCAAGAGCCGCAGCAAGATAACAATGGCCAAAGCTAAGAGAACCAGCCCTACTCCTTCTGGTAAGAAAATCGTTCGTATAATGGGTCACGGACAGTTTACTGTGGACAGCAGGACGCTCAAAAAGCTGAATGATATTGACCACGCAATAGTCGAGCTCGTGAAGTCACAGAGATCTGATAACACAGAATTCAAGAAAAGGTTGTCAGAATTGAGCAATATGGTTGTTGAGAACGGTAGACCGCTTGACCCTCGTGAGATAATCAAGTCTGATATCATATTACCTAGTGCGGACCTTTCAGTAGACGAAGCAAAGAAGCTTTTCCAGGGAGAAGGCGTTATACCAGAGATCTGAGGGGAAGATCCCAGAGCGGATACCATAACGTCATGTCTCTCTCGAAGGGTATTTCTTCAGCAACAGTTGCCATTATTTTCATCTGCTGCTCAGCATCAGTTGTTTTTTGCCCAAGCGGAACAAAAGGATAAAAGTTGTTGCGTTTATAATTATAGATTAGATATTGCTGACTGGCTCCTCCTCTTCCCTCCTCTCTGACGCTTGAAAATTCAAAGACAGCGGCCAGCAGTTTATCAGAAAATCCTTTCTCTTCAACAATATCACTGACAGTAGTTAGACCCGCAAGAACATCTTCTATCCTTTTTCCTTCAAATATGATCCACATGTAACCATATGAATCAGTGGTAATGCGCCATGCTAGATCAAACTCCGGCTCAAGGTTGCCGAGGAACTGTCTAATATCCTGTTCCATTTCGTAGAAGAATGTACCGCTGACTCGCTTGAACGTGAGTGCACCTCTGCCGGTTACTTTGAGCCCCAGCTTGACTTCAAGTGTGACATATGCTGAAGAAAGAGAGAACAATACTTCAGAGTCAGCTTTTGGGATGCGATTGCGGCCTATATTGTTACGAATCCTTTTAAAAAGGTTCAGCTCATGGCAGCCTCCATTTCCATGAGCTTTTTTACCCTCTGGGCAACAGGGGGATGGGTTGAGAACAAGTTAGTTAATGCATCTCCAGAAATTGCGGGGATGATGAAGAATGCATTCATGCCCTCTACTTCCCTCAAATCACGTGTGGGAATACGCTTCATGGTACCGCTTATCTTGAGTAGTGCGCTCGCCAGCTTGCTTGGCTTGCCAGTGATAAGGGCACCATCTCTATCAGCAACATACTCTCGGTACCGGGAAATCGCTCGGATTATTAAGAAGCTGGCAATCCAAGTGACAATTGCGATTAGCAGTATTAGTAACATGGCTGCGCCCCCTTGATTATCTCGTCTTCCATGACCGCCAAACATTCCGCCGTACATTCCAAACCTCATCATATACCAAGCAATCATTGAAAACAAGCTTGCAAGTGTGAGAACAAGCACGTCACGGTTCTTTATGTGCGCAAGCTCGTGAGCAATGACTCCTTCTAACTCCTCTTGGTCTAGCTGGTCCATTAGTCCTATGGTCACTGCCACGATTGAGCTTTTGGGCGTCTTACCTGTGGCGAATGCGTTAGGCATTCTCATGTTAATGACTGCTATCCTAGGCTTTGAAAGGTTATTCCTCGCTACTATACGCTCCACCAGATCATGGAGTTCTGGAAATTGCTCCCTACTCACTATTTTTGCGCCAGTGCTCCATAGCACTATCTTGTCAGAGAAGTACCACTGAGCAAGTATCAAGATGCCTGCAATAACGGCTATTGCGATCGCGCCGACACCGACGTAAGCAAGTACACTAAGAAATACAATATAAAGAACGCTTAAAACAGCGAAGCTGATAATCATCCTCACAGTAAGTCCGGCATCTCTCTTCTGCCAGGGCTGCTTTTTGGCAAACACAGTGGATCATGGTCGAGATAGTCTTATAATGATTTAGCCTATACTTGGCTCTAATGCCATGCCTCAATATGAGAAAAGGATCCTGTTGCTGACATGGGGAACACCATTATACACGCCAACACTTTGAAACCAAAAAGCTGTTTTTACTAAAATCTAGTTATATTACAAATATTCTATTCAATGGAAAACTCATTTTCTAGCCTACACAGGTTCGGCTGACCAGAACTAACCAGTTATAAGAACCTTAGAATAGTAATAATAATAGCTGGAGGACAGGGATCGATATTGAGTATGGCAAAAGAGGACATACAAAATTTTGATAGAATCTAAACTAAGTATCGGAACATCCGGTTATACCTATTCCTGGAACAAAGACAAGCAAAATGCATTTGAATGGTACGTAAATCAAGGCTTCAACTCTGTTGAGATTAATTATAGCTTTTACCGCTTTCCTGCACCTGCGTCAATCAATCTCTGGCAAATTAAAGCTCCCAAAGATTTCACGTTTTCAATTAAAGTACATCGTTCAATCACACACTACAACAGACTAAAACAACCACGGTCGAGTCAACTCTGGGAAGAGTTTTTGAAGGTTTTCGAAACCCTTGAAGATAAGATTAAGTTTTGGCTCTTCCAGATGCCTGCTAACTTTAAGTTTAAACCCAAGAATATGGACAGGGTCAGAGCCTTTTTTAATAGCACGAGTACTCAGCATCAAATAGCAGCTCGTAAGAAAGCAGTTATTGAATTCAGAGATTCTTCTCGGTGGAATAATTCGGCTTTAGAAGAGATTGAAAAAGAGGACATTTCATTTTGTTCTGTAGATGCACCTGGCTTGCCAAATGCAATTATTGCATTAAATGATGCGATATATCTAAGACTTCATGGGACCAAGACCTGGTACAATTACCTTTATCCAGAG
>DATCWI010000092.1:0-17645 GCA_036566425.1 Nitrososphaera sp. | reverse complement strand
TGTCCTGGCGGGTCAATTGGCCCCCATACCTTAATTCCTTGATAGGTGCCAACCACCTGTCTTTTCTCTTTGAACTTGGCATCAATTGGACCTTCGGCTTTGCTGTAGCTTGTTCCTGTGCCAGTAAGTGAGATTGTGGTTTGACTACCACTACCTCCTCCTGTGGATGCTGCGACAGCTGCTGGGGCTGCCTGAACTGTTGCAGCGGGTGATGCAGCAACGGACTTGGAAGTAGATGGTGCATCCGGCGCTGGGGCAAGGGCCGTTGCACTTCGCGCTTTGGGATTCCTTGCCAGCGGTGTCATCTCTTCCAATCTCTTGATGGCCGATTCAAGCGATAACTTTTCTGCCTTTTGCAAGTGGGCGATATATTTGTCACCTATCTTTGTATTGCGTATAATAGTGTCAATGACCATCTTGGCATTCTGGTCTGCTTTCTGCCGGTAATTTTTAATCCAGTAAGGGTCTCCAAAGTACTCTAGCTGTCTAATCTGGTAAATGAGATCCACAACTTCTCCTGTGACGATTTCGACAGTTATATTCAGATCTGCCGAGAGTTCTTTTCTGGTGACAGGATCAATGCCCTTCTCTGTCCACTTGTAGGTAACATAGATTCTATCAGCGTGAGTGTCCATCTTGAAGCCGGAACTTTTAAGATCATTGAGGATACTTTGGATTTCGGACTTCTGTGTAATCTCGAGCGGGATCCTGTATATGCCTAGCTTGTTGCCATGCAATGGATAAACACCTCTCTTGGCAACTTCAGATAGCATTGTCCAGACCCTATCCCTCAATAAGACAGACATGATGTCTGGAATTATCTAAAATTTATTTCTCCTAAAAGTATTTCGATCGATTATTCATCATCGGGACATGTCATTTCCCTTATTGCCTTGTATCGCAACTCGATTTCTTCTCCAATTTTTACTACATGCTCCAAACTATATTTTGACTTTGGGAAATACCACCTGATCGCAACTTTATGACCTATACCATCCAAGTCATATATCGTTCCCCTATCTGCCTGTACGCCTAACTTTTCGTCAAAGACAAACTCCCGCACCTCCAGACCGCGCTTAGTCTTGTCTTCAAGTACAAGATCAAGATCACCGTCGTAAATGAAGTAGAAACGACCCTTTTTGATCAGGTTTCCTTGCTGTTGCATACACGATAGAGGGAAGAGAAGGACTTATTTCTCTATCGGATTTCCGATCATGTTGCCCCATTCGGTCCATGAGCCATCATAATTCCGAACAGATGGATAACCAAGTAAGTACTTGAGGACGAACCAACTGTGCGATGAGCGTTCCCCGATTCTACAGTAGCAAATGACATGCTTATCAGGGGTTACGCCCTTCCCTTCATATAGTGCCTCTAGCTCTTCACGACTCTTAAACGTCCCATCTGTCTCCCTGACTGCTTGCGCCCACGGAATATTCTTTGCACCCGGTATATGGCCACCTCGCTGGGCAGACTCCGCCGGGTACTCTGGTGGAGCAGTGATTTCACCAGAAAACTCTTTTGGCGAGCGCACATCTACTAGTACAGTCTGTTCTGCTTTTTCGATTGCTCTTCTTATGTCAGGCATGTAGGCCCTTATGCCTTCTTCTGGAGGTTTAGCAACGTATGTTGTAGGAGAAGTTGGTGGATCTTCCTTTGAGTAATCCCGCCCTTCAAGCTCCCATTTTTTCCTCCCGCCGTTCATTATTTTGATTTTTTTATGACCATAATACTGGAAGACCCATAATGCAAAAGCTGCAAACCAATTATTAAAATCACCATACAAAATTAGCTCGGTATCATGTGTTGCGCCAATTCTGCTCATAAGGCTCTGAAACTGCTGCTTGTCAATAATGTCGCGTCTAATAGGATCGTTAATGTCCCGCCTCCACCATACAAGATGTGCGCCAGGAACGTGTCCCTCCTTGTATGCATTTTCAGGGTCATAGTCTACTTCCAAAATCCTGACGTTTGGGTTCTTCAAATTATTGGCAACCCATTCGGTTTCGCAGAGAACTTCAGGATATGCATATCCACTAGTCGTCATAGTGATGCCTACCTTTACGAGGTACTTATAATTTACCTTAGAAGTAAAGGCATTTAAGAACTCGTTTGCAGCTATAGCAGTGCCGTGAGATGGCACCGAGCATCCTCAACGTAGCGATAATCACGAAGATTGGAAGCAGTGAAGCAGACAGTGCAGCCGTAAAGGTCGCAACTTTGCTTAACAAAAGGAAAATCAAAGTATACACTGTACTCCCATTCGTAATCGAAGATGCAATGCCAATTAAACCTGATGAATTGAAGGACATCAAGCTTGACCTTGTTTTTGCAATAGGTGGAGATGGGACTACCTTGAGAGCTTTTCGTACGTTACCTGGAAAGGTGCCTCTTTTAAGCATAAACAGCGGAGGACATCGCGGAATCCTCTCTGAAATTGATACCGAATCAATAGAAGATGGAGTCGGTACAATACTCGCAGGCAAGTATTTTTATGATTGTAGGATAAGGATCCAAGCCTCTGTTAACGGTAAGCTTTTCCCACCTGTTCTAAATGACATACTCGTTGTAAGAGTTAACCTCACAAGAACACCCCTCCTGTCCCTTACGTTGATGGGTGATGAAATAAAGCAGCGGATGGACGGGTTGGTAGTATCTACGCCGACAGGCTCTACAGGTCACTCATTTTCCGTTGGCGGCCCAGTTCTCCATGAAGGCATGCGCTGCTTAAGTCTGACACCAATTGCATCGGTTAACAGAATGCCACAGTTGGTGATTCCGCTGGAGGAAATTATCATAAGGAGTACATATGAGTCTCATTTGATACTTGACGGCCAAGAAACATTCAAGATTCAGGCAGATGATCCTATTAAGATTATGCGGTGTTCAGATGATGCGATATTCTTACGGCTTCAGAAAAAAGGAATGAGGCAGTTGGCAAAGCTTGGATTCTCAAGATTCGGTTTTTAGATGGGCAGTAGACGCAGGAGCATTTTACACTGGTTTAGTATTTCAATCATCTGCAAGCCGATATTGCACTACAGAAACTGTTTTTGATGAGGTTAAGCACATTAAAAAGTCACAAGGGGCGATAGAAGTGTTGCTTGAATCCAACAGCTTACAGATACTAAATCCAGATAAAAAAAGCATTGAAAAAGTATTCTCAGCAGCAAGGAGGACTGGTGACTATCCAAGACTTTCAGAGGCAGACATCTCGATTATAGCCCTTGCACTTCAGCTAGAAGTTCCCTTGATAACTGATGATTATGCAGTTGCTAATGTTGCAGCTACTATGAAGATCCCTGTCAAGTCCCTGGCCACTAGAGGTATCACACATACAAGAAAGTGGATAACATACTGCAGTGCATGTGGCAGGACTTTTGGGGCTACTGCAAAAGAGTGTAGGCTTTGCGGCAATACGTTGAGGCGAAAATACAAGCTAATCTGAGCCCGCTGTGTGCTTTCTCTTTTAGGGAGTTACCGACCACTCCAATCGCCAAAATGTAACGAAGATACTATTACCCGATTTGTATGTTATTTATGTGCAGCATTTGAACTCAGTTTATTTGTCATGTTCGTCAAATAGAGTCCTCTGCAATACTTTTTTCACATCATTGGAGGTGTCTAGGACCTTACGCATTCGTTCAGCCCTCATAAGGCCAAAGCCAGGTATGATAGAAAGTTCTGCTACAGAGGCGTTGAGTGCTCTAATCGGGGTATCGAATTTCTTGAGCATCCGGGCTGCAAGTTTCTCCCCTACTCCAGGTAAAGATGCGAGGACGGAAAGCTGCTGTATATAGATAGGATTCTCTTTCTTAATTTTTCTCAATAGCGGGCCTTTCGCCTTGCCTTCTCGCAAGCTCCTGTTGACTAACGTTACCAGTAACTGAGCCGTGTGTTCTGCGGAAGGTGTGTGAATAGTAGGAATTCTAAACTCCATTGCCACTGTGATAAGGGCATCATATGCAAGCAGCATCCTCTCTGCATGGAGCTTAACATCCGCTTCTTCAGTATCCTCAGGACTTTCGGCCAGCTCGGCGATATTACCTTGAACTATTAATAATGGCTTTTGATAGTACTTTACTAGATCAGAACACTGTAAAAACAAGCGACCGTCATAAATTGAGCTTACCAAGTCACGCACAGTTTTGCGCTCTATCGCTGTTTCAGAGGAAACAATATAATCACCAACTTTTAATTGTGTAAAGTCAATGATAGCGCCTGCATTTTTCAGAAGCTCAGGTATATTGCTATTCCTTTCTCTTTCATCTACTACAATTCTGACAGGCACCCTATATTGTTCGTTCTAGACCTCTATAACTATATATTTTCATAATTCGCGGGTGTAGATGGTTGGGTTTATGAGATGCAGCTTTTGCGAGCTCTCTGTCAGCACGGCTCTTCACAATTTGGCTATTTGTCAATGAATTTTTAAGACTGCCACGAAAAGCGCAGAGAACGGGGTTTTGAAAATCTATAATGCAGCGTGCGATTATGGACCAGAACTTATCCTAATGTTCTTGGCCCTCCTGTACCGGGTGATCCAGTCGATGGAGCGCCACCAGCCTGCATACCGCGGATCATTTCGTTTATCTTGTTTTCAACTTCCTTTAGGTTTTCTTTTACTCTTGTCTCTTGCTTACCAAGAACCATAACACGCGTATTTGCTAGCTCCTTTTTCTCCTCCAGCTCCTTGAGAACGTCATCCTTTTTAGCTTTGATTAGCACAGAGCCTGCATTCTTGTATATTGCATCATCTGGGCTTGCTTTTTTCAATTCCTGAAGAGCTCTATCTGTCTCTGCCATTTCAACCTCCAGCTGTTGCTTTTGCATCATGATAGCCTGTAGATTCTGTTGGAGCTGCTGTAACCGAGATACCTGTTCTCTTACCCATGGGGGAAGTTCCTGTTCACTCATAAATTGCCAATCTATTCACATCAGGAGCATATAAAGTCATACCATCAGGCACTTATAAGATACGTCTGCCAACCTCAAGTAGGAGTTAACACTTGCACGCAATGATGCGATATCACTAGTCGCTATTTTGAAGACAACATGAGTTTCTTTTAGTGAGAGAGCTGATCTGCTGTCACTAGCTCGCAGTATGCGAAGGTCCGGAGCTAGCGCGTCATAAATGCATGCTGCCAAACGCTTGGATCTTGTAGATACCTTGATTTTAGCTTTGTAACTTTTCAAGTTGTATATCATATGCCCCTGAGGCTATCTTGCAATTGCACTTAGGACAGTGCCATATCCCAGCTGCCAGACGGCTGAACCTAATCGAACCGCAGGATGGACATCTCCGCTGCTTGTGAAGTGTACGATGAACCTTACCATAACGTTTGCGTACTGTGGCTCCAAATTTAACTCCGAGTCCAATGAGGGTTGTTGAGCTTTTTTTCCTCTTAGCCATTGTTTACTACTAACCCCTTCAATCTTGCCCGTATCTCCTTTCCTTTAATTGTTGCTGCTTCTGCCGCCATTTTAATCTGGTCTGGTGTGAATGAACCAGTGTAACCCTTCTGGGTTGCACAAAAAGCTTCATCTATGGTGGTTATAGTTATCCGTGAGTCCATGCAGGCTTCTTCTTCAGCGCTAGGATCCATCAGTACGTAATCACCGATTCTTGCGGCGGTAACTGAGACTGGCATACTCGTTGTAGGCATTGGTTGCGTTTCCCCAGTGTCTACCACTTTTTGATCCTGCATTTCAAAGATTGGCAACTTTGAGGTAAGTAGCGCTGCGACCGTAGCATAGGAGGTCGCATCAAACAGATTGCCGTCGGCATTGAGCACACTGCAATCAACAAATATTGTATATACTATCTTGCCTGGTACAAGCACAAGCTTTTCGAGATCAATCATCTCTGATTCCCTGACGCCTCTGTCTACAACCCTCGCAAGCTCAACCACCTCCTCATCGGGAGGGCCTGGCTCAATGTATGGCGAAGCGGTAGGCAGTACTTCAGCTGAAACAATCAAGGCGCCCTTGTTCTCAAGACCCTCAAAAGGCTCGCCTGTATCGACTTTGACCCCTGCAATGACTTCGGTGTCTCCAAGTTTGACCCTTGCAGAGCCATTTGCCTTCTTGATAACATCGGTCTCAAGTTCTAGTTGCCTAATTTCGCTAAAGTCTCTGCCATCCAGCCTCTTCCCTCTTGACAGGGCATCCCACATCTGCTGCTTGCGTAGATGTTCAATAATTATGGTTGATCTCTTTGATGAACTCATGGTACCTCCTCCTTTAGTTCCGTTTCATTGCCAAAGTACTTTTGCATCAATGCTTGCTTTTGGATTTCATATACCATTTTGGAGCCGTCAATTGCCTTTTCAAGGCATTCGTTAAATTGCTCTGGTTCAAGCCTGCCGTCCAGCTGCAGAAGTGTCACTTGTTCTAGCCTAGGCATGAATGCAACAGGCATATCTGCCTGGCCTTCCTTATCCTCTTGATCGTTAATATCCAATACGATCTTGTTATCGACTTTACCTGCAGCGCAGGAAGCCACTAGATCATGCATACTGATACCGGCGTCTGCCAATGCAACGGAAGCAGCCGTGATGCCTGCACATCTGGAGCCACCGTCAGATTGGAGTACTTCTACAAAAACATCGATTGCTGCCCTAGGATAATCCTGAAGCATCAATGCAGGCTCCAGCGCCTCTCGCATCACCTTAGAAATCTCGACTTCCCTTCTAGAAGGTGCAGGATTTTTCCGCGTATCAGTAGAGAATGGAGACATATGATAACGGCATCGAAGCACGCATCTGTCGGGAAGTGCCATGTGCTTAGGATGCACTTCTCGAGGGCCGTATACCGCTGCTACTATCTTGTTCTTCCCAAACTCAATGAATGCAGAACCATCTGCATTTTTCACTGAGCCTACCGTTATCTTGACAGGACGTAGTTCGTCAATACCTCTTCCGTCTGTCCTTTTGCCATTTTCGTCTATTAAATTTCTTGTCTGAGTCACTTTTCTCCCTCAACCTCCAACTCTTCCTCCACCTCATCAATAGTGGATTCAATTTCTCCTGGTTTAGATGCCCCTGCGACCAGCGAACCCCTGTCTTGAGGCGGGGGCGTAGTTGTATCTGGAACATTCAAGAGTCCTTTAATACGCTGCGTCAAGTTCGCAGTGTGTGCTTCCTCTTCTACCATTCTAATTGCCCTTACTGCCAAGTTTACTCCTTCCGGTAAACGGCCTGTCACGACTACTATTCCATTCTGACCTATGAGAACCCGTGTCTGGGTTGCTTGCTCTATTGTTTGAATCATGGAGCCACGCTTACCTATAAGGCGTGGAACCCTAGTAGCCGATATCCTAAGTAGCTCTCCACGAGGAATCTTCCCAAGGTCTCGATCTTGAACAGTAAGCATTGGGTCTCTTGTCCGGTCAAATGCAATAATCCTCGCAGTTATCATATCGCCTATTGCAAAATGCTTTGTCAAGTCATCTCTCGCGGAGGAAAAATCCCTTCCGAACACATCCTGTGCTGGCAAATGAGCAGAAAAGCAAGAGTTGATGTCTACTTCCCATGAGAGGGATGAGTGATCTATTATCTTGCCTATCACGAGATCATTTACTCGTGGGATATAGACACCTGATAGGGGTATAACCTTGACTCCATCTCGGCCAGTCTCTGCAATGCCAATTCTGGTAGCGACGAGAGCATTTCCCGATCTGATAACATTCATGAGTGGCCTAAAATTCCCCTCAACAATCTTGTCACCGGGGATGACATATCTTCTCTTCACCTCATGCATGGCTCAAAAGCTCACCACTAGGGCAAAAAAACCCTTCCGAAAGCGTATGATCATTTTTCATTATTTCCTTTTCTCTCCCTTTGCTGGTAGGTTATCCGCATTTATATTTTAAGTGTACGTAATTTGGCTAGTCTCCCTTCACTTGGGCCGACCCCTTTGTTACTGACCCAAGCCGGTCAAGAAACTGACCCCTGAGACTCGCACTTATGTCAACCAATGCCCTGAGCGACCCATCCGCTAGCCACTCCTCAGATAGGAGGTCCCCAGTAGACTTTAATACGCTGTATGACTGGGCTGCAAATTGCGGCGGGACTGTTACCGTAAGCTTTAGGGTCTCCGACTTTAACGGCAGGATCTTTCGGACTGCATCTACTATTGCCTTCGCTTGATCATCCACCTTTCTGAACGGGTCTATAGGAACCCTCACTTCTTCTATCGCTGCCTCTATCCTCACAATTGGGTGTGGCAAGTGTGTTTTGGGGTCGACAAAGCTCCTGTTTATGAATTGTACTATCTGCCTTTTCTTCTCCTCAACCATCTTTCTACGTTGGTCAGTGGTGAGGTTAAGCTCTCCCTTTGCGAGAATCTGTTTGGCTATATCTACCGAATCAGTGGTCTTGAAGTGTTTCTTCATCTTCTCACTTGATGCCCTCGAGCCCTTGTTAGCGTCAGAGTATATTTCATCTGATACAAGTGCACTTGAAATGTCCGATCTTTTGCCCATCTTATATTCCAGTGCGGGATCCGGCTTGACCAGCACTTCAAACTTTTCACCATCCAAAACGAGGCGAGCGACAGTGAATTTGTCTGTCATTTAATGTGATCATCCATTTCCGGAATATATATGCCTGTCAAGACATCCAATGCAGAATTTTTGCAAGTTTCGGTAGATTTTTAAGGTTGTTTTGGATAGTTGTTAGAATATTGGTTTCTGCGTCCGCTGAGATTGTTGAAAAAACAAATGAAAGGATTGTTGTCAGGTTTAACAATATTCCAAGGCAATATGTAAATTCTCTCAGGAGGTTAGCGATAAGCGAAGTTTCAACCCTTGCAATAGATGATGTTGTGATACTTGAAAATTCGTCCGTTATGCACGATGAAGCAGTCGCACATAGGCTTGGGCTAATTCCACTTCGCACTGATCCCGGCAGATTCGTAATGCCTCATGAGTGCGACTGCAAGAGCACGCTTGGATGCAGCAAGTGCAGAGTTCTTTTGGTTCTTGACGCAGAGGCAAATGAAAAGACTGTGTCTGTGGCCTCAGGCGAGCTAGTATCAGAAGATGAGACGGTCAAACCTGTAAGTAAGGACATTCCTATTGTTGTCCTGGCACCAAATCAGAAATTAAAATTTGAAGCATACGCGAGGCTAGGGACTGGCAAAGATCACGCAAAGTGGCAACCGACGTCGGCCGCAGTAGTAAAAGATGGTGAGAGGGAGGATGAGACAATACTCATCTTAGAGTCAAATGGCGCACTCACTGCAGAAGAGGTGCTACTGGCTGCGGTGGAGCGACTTGTTGCAAAAATCAAAGGCTTCAAACAGTTAGTCTCCTCGCTGAAGGTTCCTAAGAGCGCCTAGACATCAAGGTTTGATATCATTTTGTTGAATTTACAATCTGTAATTTCCCAAACTTAGTTGCAGGCAAAGCAATTTAGATTTCACCCATACTAATCACAGAATAGGCAGGCAAATTAAAATGGACATCGAGGAGATCAAACGGGGGTTGCATGTTAACCTAGCCACTACATTTATTTGGGGACTTTTGAATACGAATTTATATTACAGATGTTTGCCCACACAGCGATTGATAATACGATCAGGACTCTACGCAGTGCCTTTAAGAATAGCAGGGCTCCGATATGGAGAGCCCTCCAGGAGGAGCTTAAGGGTCCAAGGGCCAATCGACGTGAGATTAATATCAACAGGCTTGCTCAGATAACTAAGGCCGATGAGGTCGTAGTTATTCCAGGCAAAGTTCTCGGAACTGGAAGTCTCGGTCACAAGCTGACCGTTTGCGCTTTTTCATTGTCAGAAGGAGCTGCCAAAAAGATCATAGAGTCAGGTGGCAAGGTTGTGACATTTGACGATTTGATAGAATTGTACGCCGATGGCAAAGGAGTGAGAATAGTTGGCTGAGCAAAAAGCAGTCCAGCATCATAACAAGACCATGATAGTAGTTGATGCAACAAACTGCATTGCTGGTAGGATGTGCTCACACGTCTCAAAGCTATTATTGGAAGGTAACAGAGTCGCCATTGTCAATGCAGAGAAGGCAATGCTATCGGGTAACCGATACATGACAATTGACTCATATAAAGAACATTTGGAAATCAACTCTGTGACCAATCCTATTCATGGTCCCTTTCACCCGCGCAGGCCAGATACCATCCTGTCTAAGATGGTAAGAGGGATGGTGCCAAAGCGAAAACCAGACGGCATAGGTGCGTTTAAGCGTCTGAGGGTATATATGGGAGTTCCGGAGGATCTGAGGGGCGGCAACATGAAGTCGTTTGATGACTCAAAGATTACAAAACCAGAATCTTACTATATTTCTATTGGCGAAGTTGCGAAGCAGATAGGGTGGAAGGCAGAATGATAAACAGGGTAGAGCTATACCCAGGACAACGCAAGACGAGCAAGGCCGTCGCCACTATATCCAAGGGCACTGGCAAGGTGAGGATGAACAACAGGCCAGCAGAGATGGTGACGCCGGAGATCGCAAGAGAGCTTCTCCTTACGCCATTTACTCTCATCGGTGACTTGCGTAATAGGATCGATGTCGATGTGCAAGTCCATGGGGGTGGCTTTATGGGACAGGCATTTGCAAGTGCAGTGGCAGTATCACGTGCCCTTACAGGCCAAGAGAAGGGAGGTAAGGATCCAAAGGAGCATCCTCTCACTAGAAGCATGAGGGAAGAGATAAGGAAAAAGATAACAGAATATGACAGGCACTTGTTATCTGGAGACAGCAGGCAGACAGAATCGAAGAAATTTGGCGGCCCTGGAGCACGACGCAGAAAGCAAAAGTCATACCGTTGATTTCTCCTTTAGAGAGAGTTTGCTATATCTATTGACTGACCATTTTTACGCTAGGCCATTGCTCATCGAATAGACCTTG
This sequence comes from Nitrososphaera sp., assembly GCA_036566425.1. Classification (GTDB taxonomy): domain Archaea; phylum Thermoproteota; class Nitrososphaeria; order Nitrososphaerales; family Nitrososphaeraceae; genus Nitrososphaera. The sequence continues at coordinate 6,763 of DATCWI010000092.1, read as the reverse complement.
TAAGTCTGGCCGGTATGCCTGTCCGTATACCTCCATTCATCTGAGTTGAATTTGGCCTCGTTGAAACTTGCCTTGATGGACGGATGCAGCATCTCGTATACATATTGCCCAATCGAGACTTTGTTAGCCCCTGTAAGTGATGTTATTTTGGCTGCTATGTTCATGCAGTATCCAAGAATGTCAATTAGAGAGCTTCGGTCATGACCGTACTGCACGATGACATTTTCACCCTCGTCCATCCCTATCTTAACATTCAGCTCAGGATAATCATATTGATTAAGAATTGGATTGATACCGTTTTTTACTACCGTAAGCATCGACTTTGAGCATTGTACTGCTCTATCGCATGCAAGCAATTTGTTATAGCTTGCAGGAAAGAAAGAAATGACAGCGTCTCCCACGTATTTGAGTACGTAACCTTTGTGGTTATATATAACCTGAGAAATTTCATACGTGAAAGCTCTTATTATCGTAGTCAGTTTGTCCGCAGGCAATGTCATGCTCATATTAGTTGACCCAACTAGGTCGGCATACATTATCACAAGAGGGAGTTTTGTACTAACGTGGTTGAGAAGGAATTCTTGACCTGGCTTCAGCGATACATCGTACTGAAAACGACGTTTGAGTGCGCGCCATAGTCTATCTTGAGTCTGGGAGACAAGGGTTTCAGAGTCAACTATTTTTGCCTGTTCTAGGTTGCTGTTGTTATCAGTATTCATCATCATATCTAAAAGATCCTTTCTGGGTCCACTATCCACTTTCTCGTTCTTCTGCTCTTCTGCTGCAGACAAGTCTGAGTTGAATTAGAGTGCATTCCATTTAAACGTGAATATATTAAACAGTAAAATACATCTTTCTGGCAATGAGGGCACCTATTAAAGGAGACGATTATTTTTGCAGGAAGATAAATGTAGCAACCAAGGGGGTGCAAGAGGCTTTTCTCGACGCTATAAAACCTTCCATTGCATTGCGCCATGAAAATGTAATGCTAGGCGATGGCACAATAACTCAGGCCGGCACGTTTGATCTACAGAATGTGGAAAACTTTTTCCAACCCCTTGGATACGCGCTTGAAGGCTGGACGTTTAGTGGAATCCTCAAATCAGCTACAGAAGATATGCACAGGATATACTGTACACTTACCAAAGAGACTGACAAGTTTTATATGAGCGTTTATTTTGGCATCCAGTTTCACGTCCTACTTTACTATAGAGTTGACACCCAGGTAATTGACATACAAAAGGAGCTTATAAAAATTGAACAGACGGCCGCATCAGTTTCAGACAATATGACACGCGCTGCGGATAAACTGCTTGCTACGGAATTGGAAAAAAGAGGCTTTAACAACTTAGGCTTCGACGAGCTTTTTGTAAGAATGTTTGAAGATAATAGGCTTGTAGAACAGCTTAGTGAAAAGACAGCTGTCGTGGAGGACCAGTTCTTAGAGTTTAGGGATGCCCGCACCAAGAAAAGCGAGCTTCTTTCAAAACTAAAAACTTTACTCATAGAGTTCTATAGGACATCACCTGTCCTAATTGATTATAACAGATTGATGCAAGGCGAAGAGGGGGTAACTAACTACTTTGATATTGAGATCCTAAAGAATAAGAAGACTAAAAGAAGAGAAGCATTTCTTGACACTGCAAAAATAACAGAAGAGGCGACCGACAAGTTGGCAAGGGAGGTTGGCGCAGTTGAAGAAGTGCTGCATAAGATAAGATACTAACTAACGTATATCGTATTAAGAGTCTGAAGAAGCAGTACAAAGTGTAGTAATATTGATTATTTGATTATTACTACTTCTGCAAGTCTATATGCTGTCAACGATCAGATTTCGTTTATTAGCTCAGTCAGCTTTCTTTTTGGCTTAGGATGCAGCATCTTTTGTGAATAACCAAGGCACAGGATAACCGCAGGGGTAAGATCAGTGACTAGTGCCTGCATTACCTTTTGCTCGTCTATCATACCAATCCACACAGACGTGAGACCAAGCGCATGGGCTGCAAGCTGGGCATAAGCAGCGGCAAGGGTTGCATCTTGGACAGAGAACTTTTTGATTATGTGTGGAGGAAAGTTCATCTTGACTCTTGACGGGTCCATACAAAAGACTAGGACCACCGGTGCGTTCACATACGGTTGGTTGTTTGCGGCCTGGACAAGCTTGAGCTTGACGTCGTGATTCTTCACACGATAAACTTCGAAGCCTTGAAAGCCTCCTGCTGTTGGAGCAGTATCAGCCGCAGCAAATATCATTTCTAGCTTCCAATCCTCTATTTCACGATCCTCAAACTTACGTTGCGATCTGCGGTTCAGCATTACATTGAAGAGGTTGGTCTGCAGAATATCGTCCAATTCTGAAGGTGCCTCCTCTTGCTTGGGATAGAGTTTCGTATCTTTTGTGTCACCTGCATACATTCTCGATAAAATATCGCTTGGATACATGCAACTATCTACATATGTACGTCCAATAAAGACTTTCGATGCTAATGCAATACTGAAATAGCGTATTGGGACAGCTATAGCTGTTGGCAAATGGTTAAAACGAAAAAGATGATCCTTGAATTACAGATAGAGATAGACATTCCAGATGACATCATTCAGGACAGCCAGAGGATAAAAGCTGTTGAGGATGGCCTTAGCCGTAGCATTTCTAAGGGCTTGTATGATCAGGGAGTATCATTTGAGATAAGAAACTGTAGTTCAAAAATAAAATAGGAGAAATATGGCCAACAAAATTTTTGCCATAACATCTTATTAGATCGAAACTTGGTTTGTCGGAAAACGTTTACAATGACGATTCTTGTTTTTGCGAGGGTCTTTTTGGCTTCGGTCTTACGGATGAGATCGCTTGAATGGGTAAGATATCAGCATACACTTGGCGTCACAACCAACGACCCAGAATAAGATTTGTGTTGCTAACGTTTACAATCACTCAGCAAGGTTAGTCGACTTGGTTAGGAAAATGTCATTACAGTCACAGGTAGGTCCGAAATGAAATTCATATGTAATTTTAATTTTGATGAACTCCTGACACCCTTCGCCTGTTTGAACTAAGCGATGTCAAGAGGCGTGGAAATTGACATTACATTGTTGACAGGAGTAAAATCATTTTGTGAGGATATTCGGACTGGTAATCGTACTAAGGACATTAACCATCAAATAATGAGGGCCCTCTTTTCGCTTGCCAGCTACAACGTACCAAAGGGTTACGTGCTAAACTCCTCTCAGATAATGATGAAATGAAATAAATATCATAGGAGGTTATGTCATACCAAAATGGAATGTGCAGTATACGACACTTATGTTACGAAGAAGGATGGAAGAACAATGCACTTTGATGTGGTTGTAGACGCAGATACACCCCACGAGAAGGCAATTGACTATGGCAAAGAATACCTTTCCACGGCAGGCCAAAGCGGACAGAAAATGACCCAGGAAGAATGTCAGTTCTGTCATATACAGGAAGCCCCGCCGTTTGTAGAGAAAAATATTAGAGAAAACGGATACTGGATCCAAAGGATGGAAGGCTGTCCTTCCTAGAGATTCATTTCATTTTATTTATTTTTTATAACGTATGCTGATATTTTACCATAATACTGGCAGTCTGTATCTGTTAGTTGTATCTATTGACTTACAAGTTCGGAAACAATTTAGCATCTCGGAGTTCCTAGTGAACTGCAATATCCATGAGTTAACATTGCAAGCTCAAGAACAGATCTTCAAAGCAAAGAAAGCTGTTTGCCGTTGCATTTGACGGCCGTTTTTAAACTTTAGACTAACACAAATTATAATTAAGGCATGGACTCCTGATGGATTGCATAAATAGATGAATGAAGCAAGTGTATGGAACCCCGAAAAAGAGAGGCGTATACCGACCATTGAAGATATTGTCAAGGCACAGGATATCTTATCAGGAACAATTAGAAGAACACCTCTGCAATCTACCAGAACGTTCTCGGGTATTGCAGGGAAAAATTTGTTTCTCAAGCTCGAATGCCTACAGGTGACTGGATCTTTCAAAGTGCGTGGGGCTTTCGTGAAGATAAGCAAGATATCCGAAAAACACGCAGGCTATGGTGTTATTGCTGCATCAGCCGGTAACCATGCTCAAGGCGTGGCATATGCCGCTATGATAAAAAAGATCCCATGCACAATTGTCATGCCAGAGAATGCCTCGCCAGCTAAAGTTGCGGCTACCAGGTCATATGGTGCTAAAATAATTCGTCGCGGCGCAAATTACGATGATGCTTGGGAGGCGACGCAAGATATTGCCAAGGCAGAAGGGAGTACAATAATCCATGCTTTTGATGATCCTGATGTCATTGCGGGCCAGGGCACCATAGGTCTCGAACTTCTTGAAGATCTCCCAGATGTTCATGCCATATACTTGCCTGTAGGCGGCGGGGGCCTTGCTGCGGGCGTTGCAATTGCAGTCAAGTCGAGAAAACCAAATGTGAGAATAATAGGAGTAGAATCGGAGGCATTTCCCGCCATGAAAGAATCTCTTGCTAAAGGATCCCTTCAGTCTACAAAGCGAGGCTACAGCATAGCTGATGGGATCTCAGTCAAGCAACCAGGCGAACTCACCTATCGAATACTAAGCAAGAACCTTGATGAGATTGTCTTAATTGACGATGCATCAATAGTAAAGACAATGTTTCTTATGATGGAACGTGCCAAATTAGTGGCTGAGCCTGCAGGAGTAGCGAGCCTTGCTTACCTTCTATCTACTGGAGCCCTCGCAGGCAATTTGAAAGACAATGTTGCCACTATTCTATCAGGAGGGAATGTTGACATGTACCTCTTGGGTCAAGTAGTGGCTAAAGGCTTGATGCAAATGGGAAGATTACTTAAGATTTTTATCCTACTACCCGACAAGCCCGGTGCACTTAAGGGTTTAGTAGATGGGATTGCAGAGCTGAGCGTCAACATAGTAGAGGTGGACCATGACAGGCTGAGCGCGCATATTCCTGCTGGAACTGCTGGCGTTTACTTGAGTCTGGAATTGGAGGATGAAAAACACGCTCAACGTTTGATAGAATTTCTTAAACAAAAGGGAATCCAGTTCAAGGTAGTTAGTTAGCCAGCTAACTAACTAAAGTAGCTGTATTCTCGTAATCCTGCTTTTTCGGCAGTATTGCCGCCTACCTTGACGAGCACAAACTCCTTGTGGGCTTGAACAAGAGAATCACTAAAGTTGCGCTCATTCCTGTGGAGTCTCTCGTATTCTTCCATCATCAGTTTTTGTCTTGGGCCAATTTCTGTGTCCAAGTCCATCTTGCTTACTATTTCCTTATACTGTGGTTGTATCGTTCCGCTAAAGACCATTGCGCTACTCCCGCTACCGTAAGAGCCAAAGCCAATCCGCTTTTGGTCAAGATCTACCCCTTTCTTGAATTCAAATTCCAGCATACTTCGAAGCCCCATATACATTGATGCAGTATACAAATTGCCAATGATTGCAGATGCTTCAAGCGAGGTGGCCATCTTCTTTTCATATACCTCATTATAGAAGGAGGTCTGCATAAACGCCCGTCTGAACCGCTCATCAGATTTCATGAATTCAGTGTCCGCAAGAATTGACTCAATAGTTCCACGAGGATCCTTTGGGTGGGGCTCGGGCATTCCAACCTCTTTGATAACATTCTTCCATCTGGGGAGATGGCGCCATTCGTGCCTCAACAGATAGGCAAGAGCCTTTTCGCCCATCTTTCTATATGGAAGATGTACTGCAAAGTAATCTATGTAATCAGTTATCGACTCATTGTCCTTTAGGTTAATAAGCCCTGTTTTGATTGCCTTCTCCTTGTAAGCATCAAATGCCTTTCTAACCGATATCAGATATAACAAATTCGAATAGCTTCCGTTGACAAGTGGTGTTTCTTTACCAAATGGACGGTAAAAGTCGTATTCATTCTTGATCGTTGTCGAGGGAACTTTTGGATCAAAGGCCAAGAGCCTCGGATTTTCTTGTACTAACAGGGCAACGGCGCCGGCACCTTGGGTATATTCTCCAGTAGAACCAATATCATACTTCGCTATGTCGCTTACAACAACTATAGCAGCCTTGCCATTATTTTCCTCCGCCCTTATCCAGTTTGCATTGTCATAGAGCGCATAAGAACCACTCACACATGCAAATTTACATTCGATACCACCAGCATGTTCAAATGAGCCTTCTCCATAGATCTGTTCTAACATCCCAATAACAAAGGAGTTCATTGCCTTCGATTCATCCAACGATGATTCAGTAGCTACATAGAGCCTTCCAATATCCTCAGGGTGTAGGTGGTTCTTTTGCATCAGTTTCATGCATGCGTTTGCCGCCATGCAGGCAGAATCCTGGTTAGTGTCAGCAATGGCCATCTTCCTAATCCCAATACCATACTCGAGTTTCTGGGGATCCATCCCTCTTGCCTCGGCAAAATCCTTGTAATCGATGTAAAGCTTGGGGATATACATTGCAAGATCATCAACACCTACAACCGGCATTTCTAGATCGCACTAATGCTGATAGTCATTTAAAGGTATATCTAGAAATATTATTGACCTAGAAATACCAATTTGTTTGAGCAAAATCCAAAAAAAGAGCGTGTCTAACTACATATGTCGTATCGGTCGATCCATCTGTCAAAAATGCGTTAAAAGCAAAGTAATATGGTGGTACCCCATTTTCGTTGTGAATTTGTCGGCATCATAAGTATTTTGAATCATGGTACAATGCCAACGTAGAGCTTCATGATTGACCCGTGTCTGGAATAGA
>DATCWI010000098.1:0-6138 GCA_036566425.1 Nitrososphaera sp. | reverse complement strand
ATTTTAAAACGGATCTGAGATGTTCTTCCTTGCAAGTTTAATCAAATTCATATAACTATATTTTTACATCCAGCATTCCCTGCCGACATTAATGTTTAGACCACATTGTCCTGAGCTGATTTGCAGAGGATTTGGCATCATTACTGTTTGTAAAAACTTCTAAAGTAATTGTTCTATCATAATCAATGTCCTTTAATGCTTTGATTGCTCTTTGATGATCTATTAAACCATCCCCAATAGGCAAGTGTTCATCTCTCTTTCCATGATTGTCATGCCAATGAACATGAATTATTTTATCTCTAAATGTGTTTATGTAATCAAGTACTGACTTCATTCCTCCTGAGGTAAAAGCATGCGGAACATCCAGATGAACAAATAACGCGTCAACATTATCAACAATATATTTGAATTCATCTATGTTGTGTATTCCGTTTGAAAGTGGAGTATTTTCTAGCATTACATGTACGTTAAACTTTTTAGCATAGCCTACAATTTGTCTAAGACTTTTGATCAAATTATACAAAACTATCTTCCTTTTTTCTCCATAAAACATGCCATTGAGGTTAGCATGAAAATTTATTAGGTCTATGCCTAGTTTTCTTGCTACTCTAATTTCCCTTATTGCCTCCTTGATCCAAGCATGTCTAATATAATCATAATCTGAACCCAAATCTATCCAATAGGCTGTATGACCAATAGGCTTTTGCTTGAATCTCTGAAGCAGTTTTACTATTTCATCCTTCTTCTTATTGATTATGTCGGGATTACCTTCAGGTCCTTCTATACCTATTTCAGCATATTCAAAATTTAGCTCATATATTTTGCTTATCTCGCTTATTATTTCATTTGAGGGATTGGTAAGTAATCCATATGACGGCATATAGAGCAGAAGAACTTGCATGGCTGCTGTACTAAAACCTTATAGCTCGCCAGATGCCAAAATCATTTGCTCGCGTTTCTGTATATGCGTGCAACAGGCGTGTCTTTGGGAGTCCCCCGCTCTTTGGGGGCGCGCCCGCCGCTCTTTCTGTCTGCAGCCGCCAAGTTACTGCCGCAACTTGCGAGCAAAAGTTTTCGAACTCTGCACCAATACCTGACAGCGTCTTGACTGACAAGCAGCTATGTTTTTTCTGGGTTACCTCTTCACTTTGGCTGAGAGCCATGTCGTAAATTTCTAAGGGTCTAAAGCCCCGTCTTGACCGAAATCCCCAATTCCATCTGAACCAGTGTCAGCACAAGTAGGAACATCAGTCCACATGTATGACGTGAAATTATTGCCATCTGGATCACTAATGCCCTGTTGTAAGAACAGCTCGAAATCGAGCCTTACCACTTATCATTTGCTGATAGGCCTCAGCAGCACGCTCAAGTGGGTAGACTTCCGTCATTGGTCGGACGCCAGAGAGAACACTAAATGATAGCGTGTCCTGTGAATCGATTGATGTTCCAGCAGGCCAGCCTACCAAAGACCTACGTCCTAACACGAATAAATTTGGAGGTACTTCGATCGGCTCATTAGAAACCCCAATGACAATGAGTTTTCCATTTACAGCCAACCCTTCAAGAACGGAATTCATTGCCTTTCCACTTGGCACTGTTGCAAGTATCACCTTGGCTCCTCGACCTCCATCACGACCACCACTGCTACTACCGCCATATTTCAAAAGCTCTTCAGCAGCATTTCCAGAGTTGCTGTCAATGTAATGAATTGCTCCAAGCTTTTTTACCATTTCCTCCTTGTCTTCTCCTCTTCCAATAGCTATTGTCCTAAAACCCATCTTATTTGAGAACTGAATGGCTAGATGACCTAGTCCACCTATACCAAGTATCGCCACAACATCACCTGGTCGTGCACCACTATTTCGTAGCGCATTGTAAGTTGTTATTCCTGCACACATTAGTGGGGCAGCCTCTGTTGGTGAAAGCTCGTCAGGCATAGCCGCAACTGCTTCTTTTGGTGCAATCATATAATCAGCATAGCCGCCATCGTAGGAAATACCAGGTACCTGTAGGTAGGAACAAGTAACAAAGTCTCCTCGGCGGCATGAGTCACAGTGGCCACAATGGCCGCCGTGCCAGCCTACACCTACCCTTTGTCCTGACTTCCATTCATTAACACCTTTACCGACTGAGTCAATAATTCCTGCAATTTCATGACCCGGAACCCTTGGGTATTGGATCCCTGGAAATAATCCATCTTTAGTAAGGGAATCACTATGACAAATGCCACATGCCTGTACTTTGATGCGTACTTGTGTGAAACCTGGTTCTGGAATGTTGTTACGATCTACTACTTCCAAATCCCCTTTGGGCTTTGGAACTTGTACTGCACGCATATACATTGTTCTTCTATCTCGGGTATGGTATATTAAACGGGTAGTTACCAATTGGTTGCTAGGTTATCTATTGTAACTGCCAAGCTTAAATAACATAGAATACAAAAAGCCGCTTTGCCCCCTACATCAGCATTTCCCAAAGAGAGCTATCACTGAGTAGAGTTTTAGGTGCTCCATTATTTGAGACAACTGGAAGAAAAACTCGAGTAACCCCCTTATCGCTAGCGATATCTGGCTGATGATGTGATACCAAAATTCTGACGCTCTAAAGGCAAAGGGAATTCATAACTTTTCAATTCTATCTGAAATAATAGCAGCCAGTTCGCACATAACGTTATTGTTGCAACAATAATAATCTGTCAGCTCCGCTTCTTTTGCATCGAATGGTTTGCTAAAATGGGATACGCGGTCAAGCACGTTTCAACAGCATCAAAGGAAAGGGATGTAACAGTCACAATAGATGGTGAGCCCATTGGCGTCTTGCCGGCTACATTTGAAATCATACCTAATGCATTAACAATTAGGATGTAAAAAAATGCTAATCTGGATGGCACTGATCTCATGCTCTAAGCTTGGAAACACAGAAGTCCAAGTGGCTGTAACCTTAATTATGAAGGAAGGCTGCTTACCTAGGCCAGGGCCTGACGAAAGAACTAGAAGACTAATTGCATACATCGGGAAAGAAAAGTTCCACTAGGTAATGCTGCTTAGCCAATCGTATAGCAATATTCCATTAAAGCTAAAATGACAGTTCTTCTCTGATTTGTCGAGCGAAGTCAAAGCCATAATACGTCTGTTGACTACTACTTAGAGTGCGTGCATACTATTTCCATGACACAAATTGATGATCCCTTTGCAGATTGGAATCGACTATTGAACAAGTCAGTCTTTTCTATTGACGACAAGAAAATCGGCTTCCTAAGGAAAGTAGTTGCTGACTACCTGGTAGTTACGAAGGGATTCATCAGCTTGACAAAATATTTTATCCCTATCCCTCTAGCAGAATCGGTGAGCAAAAAGGGGATAAGGGTTCGAGTCACTGCTGTTGAAGCTAAAACGAAATACTCCTCTATCAACATGAAGAATTTTGTTAACAATTTTGAATCCATACACCAAGAAGAAATTCAGAATAGGAGTATAGTTGACAGACTACAGGTCATTCGCTACGGGACAACTAGAAATAGATTGGCAGCGGGAATTGCATTTATCTCCGGTATTTTGTTTTTAATATCTGGATACAAGGCAAATCTGGCTATTTACGATCTAATTGGAGAGCAAATCAGATTGCATACTGCTCAAGAACTTTGGGCTTATGCTGTAGCGCCTATTGGATTTCTTGCCTTTTTGAGCCAGCTTGGAGGCCTTACAGTCCTGATAGGAGCGGCACTGTTTGCAGCCAACAGAGTAAACTGGGGCAAGTTTCTGGTGATGCTTGGAACAGGTCAGGGATTGTTTAGCATTTTATTATATATCATTTCACGGCTTTTGTCCAGTAGCGGATGGAATAATCTTGATAATAACTATATTATATGGTTGGTTACCTCTGCAACAGGGCTTGGAATCCTTTTTGCAATAATATCTCAATCGGTCTCAAAAGGAAAGGGAGAGGGCATTAATCTTAAGGTACTAAGATTCATGATGCAAAGGGAGATGAAGAAAGAGAAGAACTGAGTAACGAGGGATGTTGAATGACCACCATTTTTTTATACGGTCGTATTAGATTACACAGGTTCGGATGAACGACGCCTACTTATGAAGTGAACTGAAGAGAATGACCCATTGACAAATGATCCAAAAGTAGCTGAATAGACACGAATCTCACCTTTAATATCTTGGTGTTGTAATACCGAATATAGTGCACTGAGACGTCATCCCTCAATATGTGGTTTCCAAACCACTGCTAGATATACAGCATACGTTAGATGATATCTCCTCTACCAAATAATTTACCCGCGAGTTTGAGAGGTGAGCTTTGCAAAATTGGATGGCACTATTGAGAACTCCCCATAATGGTATGGCAAATAATATTGCTCTTCACCTTGATGGCGTGGCACATGGTGAGCACGCATGACAACCCAAAGCACGATATCGCTTCCATTTGCAGTATCCAGCGGTCCAACAGTGTAGACTGTTTCAAGAGCACTATCTGTGCAATCGGCGCCCACATCTGCACTCTGTTGAATGCTGTCACCGCGGTATATTGTCACCCAAACATCGCCAGTCGAATAATTGTCCCGTCCTGCTAACTGGGGTATTTCGATATCATAGGCTCTAGGCTGGCCTGCTTCGTTTGTGCTAACAAGATCACGAATACGCCATTTGCGAGCAGCATCAGATTTACCGATCCGCTTGGATTGGCTGTTTAATAAGATCCATTCATCACCGCCCGGATCATTGAGGCTATTATGATTGAATTCTTCGCATACATCGCTTTGGAAACCATCTATATCAAGATCAATGCGGAAATAGAAGTGATGTATGTGAGCAGTCAACGGTGTGAAAGGATTAAGCATGCCTCCCATTGCAACACGAGAACCATGTTACGTGATGCCTAAAATAAGTCGAGCCGTGCAATAGGACATGATAAACCCGCGCCCAGTGATTGCGGTAGTTCTAGCAGGGATGGCGCTTGCGTTGGCAATTTTTGGGACTATTGGAGACAATCAGATAACGGGCATGCAAACAGGTATGTCAGGACATGCAAGCCTAGCAGCTAGTCATTTCGCTGGGCTGAGTGGGAGTCATGTGCCGGGTCTAGTCGCTCTTGCTCTGTCTGGTGTAGCGTTTGCCGTGTCATGGACCCGTCGGTCGTATTTGGTGGCAGGATTGCTATTTGCAACAGGCATCCTCTACACCATACATTTGGCGCCATTTCTAGGAGACCATAGTATCATCGCCTTCCCCGGCCCAGTTGTTGGGTTATTTATTGGGTATATGATACTGACGCTCGGATTGGCAAAGGGCATAGGGTCCGCTAGAGCAAGAATAGTACAAAGCCCGAATTAATGGGGGTGCTTCCTTCTACGAGAGAAAACCGCCTCTGCAACTGCACTTCTCATTTTCTAGTCATGTATCGCTAGCGATATTTGGCTGGCGAAATGGACCTAAAATTCTGGGGGTCTAAAAACCATCAGCATGATTGTTTGTCAATTCCAGAGTCCGAAGGGTCAGCGCAAATATATGCTCCGAAATCCTTTAACACTATAGGGCCTTCGAATGCCAACTTTGTAATTGCTAGCGCCACTTCACACGATGCTGCCTCTGCGTCAATCCTATCTTTTGCAGCAATATTATTCTCGTTACTGGCAATTAGTGTCAACCGGCGATATATGCACTTGTCAGCCTGTCGTGCAAGATCGTAAGTTCCAGTGCCAGCTTGTCTTTGTCCTGCTCAGCCAGCAGCCGCCTGTCATGTTGAAATGCCTGCGATAGATAGCGATAGAACGACCTTTCTGGAATTCCTAACGTATCCATAATCTCTCGGTAGGACCGTCTGTTTCTCCTACCATGCGCCTGATTTCAGTGATTAAACGCAGTCTTCCAATTTTGGTTGGGGTTCTTCTGTGTTCTTTTTGGCATCTTGGGGAGTTATATTACGCACATAAGCGCTGCTGATATATCTAGCCGAGTTATGATATGGTACCTGCTTTTTTTACTAGAATTAAAATCATCCTCGTGGTTATACAGTAGCTATATGGATGGAATTGAAGCATTCCTGTATGTTGTGCTTGGATTTGGTCCAACGCTAGCTGCTCTCGAAATGTCTTGGAGAATGGGTAAGAAGATAGGAAAGCGCGGCGAG
>DATCWI010000069.1:0-10032 GCA_036566425.1 Nitrososphaera sp. | reverse complement strand
GATTAGTGAATTATTCTTCTAATGTGTATTTTCTAGACTAACTGATTGTAGTCAGTGGTTTCTCTTCTTCCTTCTTTTCAAAAGCCTCGATATCTTTTGCCTTGGCTTTTGTGCTAATTACCTCTTTTTCTTTCATTTGTTCGAAGTTCCAGTCACACATGGTACTCGCATTATGCACTTAATGGTAGATAAGAATAGCATGCTAAATACAATCGTTATCTTATAAAATCTTCTGAAATCTAATACGTGGAACTTATTTTGTTTGTAATACAGCATTCATTGATATGTCCATGATACTCTACAACTAAGAATGCCGTATTTCTGTTTGAGTAGAAGATAATGCAGCAGCCCCAAAATTTTCTAGCATTAATGAAAATTTAACATTTCTCACCTTTAATAGAGGAGAATTCAGATTTCTTCACTCACATTCTGACTCCCACTCTAAACATACTATATTTATATATTAATTACAATTTGTGAACAAGAATTTACATGATCTCTCATGATGATATTATTAATATTTCAGATAGAAAAATTTTTTAGGCTGGTATAACACATCACAGCATGGCCGAAAACAGAAAGAAAGTTTTGCTTAGCTTTGAACTTAAATGTAGTGATCAGGGGCAGAAGCGTATCATTAAGGCCATGGCAGATTTCAACCCTGAGATTCCAAATAGCCTTGTTACAAATTACTCAGCAGAGTACGATGAAACTGAATCTATAAACATAATTCAGCAAATGTCTGACGGAGGGTTTCAGGTAGCAAAGACAGGCAAGGCCTTCGAACTGCAGCTGGAAGCAGACAATTTCGAATTTACACTGAATATCAAACCTAAGTACCAACGCCATTGGGGTCAGTCTTTTGTTGAAAAAATGGAAAGTGCAAGGAAGAAGATGGGTTATGGAATAGCAACGGGAAGCGACGTAGGATAGATTAAAAGGATGACTTAAGGTTCAGGAATTCAGCGAGATGAAAATATCAAGAAGCTTTCCAATCATGTTACTTGAAGCAAAGCAAAGCTTTCTCTATATTAACTCCCGGGAAGAAGATAGTATATGCAACCTTCAAACTTAATTTTACAAAACGCAAATCATGCAGGAGCTATTGACATACAGAAATACTGCTACAATCTCAAAATCCTCTCAGTATTTCCTACTACGAGTCGTAAGGATCAACGATTCGCTTGCAAGCATCAATCAATTTTGTACTCACCATCCTAATTGGTAGTTGATAGCTCTCTAAGAAAGAAGAAGTGTTTTTTCATTAGATATTGACCATGGATACATTCATTGATACATCTATCGATAGAGTTTACTACGTCGCAGATTTTCTCTCTCAGAGAAGAGCTTTCTTGTTTTATTGAGAAGTGCAACAGTCAGAAAAGTAAACAAAAAAAAGGAAGGCTAAAAAACCACCTATCTTTTTGCGCGCTATTGGAACCCAGAGCTTATGACCCCATATAATGTGTCAAGCCTATTGGCTGCAGAATAGCGTTGGTCACCGCGGAAGTCAATCTCGATGTTGGTTGGTGTTAGCTCCTCGCCGCCTCTCAATATTACATGTACTCTTTCATCATTGGAATACATGTCGCCATTAAGCAGTAGGTCGGCAGTTCCAGAAATAACATAACCGTTTGGTCCAATGGGCCTTGCCACTCTTGGCTTGAGATCCACTATCTGGAAGGTATCGTGATCTCTGCTCCTCTGTGACTCGAGGTCTACATTTTCATTTGAGTCTTCTCTTACTGACGTAAAGTAAGCAGAGAGAGTTGCACTAACAGGCTCTTCGTCGCTTACTCTCAGCGCAAATGTTCCAGACAAAACAAACGGTCCTTCAGGGCGTGTCTGATTCGACGTAATAGTAAATATGTTCCCCTCAACATCTAATGGCGCCTGTATGTTGAACTGTTCTTCAACTATTGTGGTTCTATTGTACTGCGCTGTCACTACAATATTATGGTCTTCGCCATCATCTGGTATAGTCACAAGACCCACTCCACCAAATGGAGTCTGGCTCCATGTGCCAGGAGACGCGCTTAGGAATACAAGCTCTCCAAAGTTTGCGAAGAATATAGGATAGGTGCCTGGCGGCAGATCATCAACTCTTAGTTCTGTGAAACTCTGCTCTATTTTTTCTGCAGCATCTGCATCATAGATCGTTACAAACATGCCCTGTATTAGATTCCCCTGGGTGTCTTGCGTGCGAAGTGTAAGTGAATTGTCCGTCACCCTTGGAGGAGGAGGAGGCGCGGGTCGCTCGCTATATAATGCAGTAACCGTAGTATTTCTCCCTTCTCTGATCGTTATAAGGCCGGAGCCCCCGTTAGGTGTATTTATCCAAGTCCCTGGCTCTGCAGACTCAAATTCAAAGCGTCCAAAGTCAGAGTAAAATATAGAGTAAGTACCTTCTTGAAGCTCTATATCCATTGGAGTCCTCCCGCGCTCTATTGCCTCACCGCTACTTGCATCAAATATTGTGACTCGTGCGTTGGGCAGGGCTTCCCCATTGTCTGTTGCAGATACTGCAGTTAAGCGAAGTGTTGAAGGTCCTTCGGTCGTCCCATTCAAACTTATTATATCGACATTTTGAATAATGTTGGTCTGCTCGCTTCTGACGACCACCTGGGCACTGCCTGCAGCCACCGTGGTTGGCACAATGATGACTGTGTTGAATGATCCTTCAACATTTGTTATTACATTTGTTAGTGGAACATTGTTTATGAATATCTGGATCGGAGTGTCTGGCTGGAAGCCCTCACCTTGGATTGCCAGCGGCGAGCCTGGTTCTGCGCTTGTTTCATCTACCTGAACTGTTGGTTCCTCTTCACTTGTATCAGTCTGATTCTGTGCAGTGGTTGTTGTTGGTGTTGTTGGTGTTGTTGTTGTTGTTTCTTCTTCTACTCCTTCTGGTGCTAATTCTTCTACGGTGATTTCTATACTGTCAGATACAGTTTGACCGCTAGAGTCGGTAACAGTAGCGACTACATTATACGTGCCAGCTTCATCAAATGTATGCACAACAGTTTGCTCATCGCTTCCTTCAGTGTCATCACCAAAGTCCCAGCCATAAGTATAAGGCTCAGTGCCTCCTGTTACGTTGGTTTCAAACTCAAAGGTAGCTGGTGCAGTACCCTCGGTGGCATTTGAAGTTATTTGGGCTGTCAGAGGCTCAGAAGATTCCTCTTCTGCTAGTTCTTCCTCTTCTTCTTCAGGAGCTGGAGTGAGAGTTTCATTCAGGATACCTCCTTCTGTTGCATTAGCAGTAGTAGTTGCGTTGACAACAGGTTCATCTGCAGGTTCTGCAACAATCACTGATAGTGCAGAAATGGCCATTCTTCCGTCGTCTGCTACTGCAAGAATTGCATATTCGCCTCCTTCAACATTGGGCACTGTTACTGACGATTCAAATGTTCCTTCTTCGTCAGCAGTAGCAGAGGTCACTAGGCTATTTGCAAAATCTTCTTCAGAATCAGAACTAATTATTAACTCATCAATTTCTCCTGCATTTGTAGTATCGTCGCCCGTGATGGAAATTGAGCATTCCTCGTATATTCCAGGACTTGCTCCAAAAGTGCCAATGGTGCCATTTATTCGACCTTGAGCAATGTTTACATCCTCGCAGTCAAGGCTCATAGTGCCATTCACTGGCGTGCCGTCTTCAAGTACAACAAGCAGATTTTGTCCAGATATACCTGCGGTAGTGTTAGTAGTAGTGTTGTTGCCGCCTTGATTAATCGTCGATTGAAGCAGGTTCCCTAATGTATGTAGGGCAGTACCATTAGTATTAAAGAATGTGCTAGCGCCTCCAGGTTCAATTGTTGCACTCTGGTTTGCATTGATCCCTTGTAGAATGAATGCACTTCCTTCTGTCAGGTCGACAGGTTCAGCAGACATAAAATATATTGAAACCGAAGAATCTGCCCCAAAGTCTGTGCCTTCTATTTCAACTGCTAAACCGGGTGAGGCTTCACTCTCGCTGAGAATAAGCTCCGCAGGCTCTGTTGGTGTCTGTCCTTGGGAGCTCACAAAATATAATTGTCCGACTGTTCCCGAAGCACTAAGAAGTAAGGCCACTACTAGAATAGCAGCAAGGGGCTTTGACATCATATATAGTCAAGTCGCGCATGTATTAGATAAAAAGAGAGATCATTCTGACTCTATAAGAAGATGTAACTGCATTAGGCAAGCTGTGAGAATCCTCTTTGCTACTCTTAAGTCTTGTTTCTGATGCTGGTTGACATCTGCAAAGTTGTGACACAAGGTGATGAGTAGAAAATATGAATACCACTACCTCTAGTGAGAGCAGGTTTTGAAATGTGGTTCATGACACAGTAATAACTACACATTGAGGTTTTGGTGATTCGTAGCCATCGCAGTATAGCCTAGTGAACCTTGATTCTTTACAACCTACTCGTATTAGGCTTGAGATACAAGTTGTCCTTTTTGAAGGAGCAAGAACTCAACATACCTCAAGTTTGTTAGATGAGACCACCTCTTACTTCAAGAGCCTCTAGAAGCCAATTCTAATACCACTGTAGATTAAATGGATTAAAAATTTACCGCAAATGGTTCATAAACGCCTCATGAATTGTACCATTTTTCTATCATAATCTATTTATCTGTGAATCTGGAAATTTATTTCAATGGGCAGATTGTTTGGAAGGGCTAGCAAAAGAAAGGACAGCATCCCTTCTGAAGAAGACAGACTGGAATCTGATTATGATGAGAGTGATTTTCAAAAGCGAGACCTCTACAATAAAGGCGTCAACAACATGTCTAATGAGAAGTTCCTTGAGGCGATAAGGAGCTTTGACCTTGCATTAAGGATTGACCCACACTATGTAGATGCATGGATTAAAAGAGGATATGCCCATTTTCACTTAGACGAATATACTGTTGCTATCGCTTCCTATGATAAGGCACTTGAGGTGGACGTCAACAATGCCGAAGCTTGGAACCTCAAGGGACTTGCTTACTATAAGATGAAAAACTACGACAAAGCCATTGAATGCTGCGAAAAGTCAGTAGACATCAACCCTAACGAGGGCATGTCATGGTATAACAAAGCTTGCTACCTTACCTTAAGTGGCAGAATCGATGATGGCCTTGACGCACTAAAGAGATCCATAGAGATAGACATCCAGAATGCCAGGAAGGCGGTGCGTGACAGAGACTTTGAAAATGCACGTGCGGAAGAGGGTTTCAGGAGGATCATCGAAGTAGTAGTGCTCGAGTCAATAAGACAAGGTTATGACTATGTGGGCAAGATAGTATGGGTCACCGCCATAGACAGGGCAGAAGTTGAGGATGCGCTGATGCGCCTCGCCATGAAGGGTCTTGTAATCAAGCACGAAAGGAGGACCTTTACAGGCAAGGAAGAATATTACGAACTTCCAAGCGAGATTGCAAACAAAGTAGGAGTAACAAAGAAAAGCGGCCTATTAGGCACCAAACAAGTTTCAGCTTCTCTTCAACAGCTAAAAGACATAAAAGAAGTCCTCACCAAGGCCAAGGATTCAATTGAGAGAGGCGATTTGGCTAGCACGCTTGAACACTTTGATGAGCTTGTGAGTCCCATGAAGCATGGAAACGCCATGATGGAGCAATTCTTTGACGAACACAGAGATCTTAGGCTGTATAAGATAAGACTTCAGGACAGGGGACAGGAATACCTTAACGCCCACAAATCCGACCTTATTGACCTGATAACAAAGATAGACCATACGCTGGGAAGTGGTGTGACCAACAAAACATCCGCACAAGATTAACTCTTGCTTGCATAGTGCAGCATAGGCGCAGCGAGATTAAACCCCTTTTGAGTAAAACCCATTGTAAAATAGCATCTTATCGATGTTTGTAAATAGATACATTAGATGGATTCACAGATATATCCCATTTTAACATGAATCCACCATAGTCCAATGACAGTTTTAACCGCAGCATAGGAACACACCTAATCTATTAATAACCATCAGAGGAGGATGATATCTCATATGGCAAAGATATTTGCCGACGTAAGCGAGAAAGAAATTACCAGAACTATTGCAGAAATGTTTAATGAAACAATGATGGAGTATACG
Organism: Nitrososphaera sp.; assembly: GCA_036566425.1. Lineage (GTDB taxonomy): Archaea > Thermoproteota > Nitrososphaeria > Nitrososphaerales > Nitrososphaeraceae > Nitrososphaera. Next base: position 3,952 of record DATCWI010000069.1, on the reverse strand, counting down.
GATTCTGACGTTATAATTATCGGTGCCGGCCCGGCTGGCCTCACTGCTGGCAGGGATCTTGCGAAGGCTGGGGTTAGGACGCTCATCATAGAACAGAATAATTACCTCGGTGGAGGATATTGGGTAGGAGGCTACATGATGAATCCTGTCACTGTGAGGGCACCAGCGCAAAAGGTATGGGATGAGCTTGGAGTTCCATACAGAAAGATAAGTGAAGGACTATACGCTACATGGGGCCCCAATGCATGCAGTAAGTTGATAGCTGCAGCATGCGATTCAGGAGTGCGCTTTTTGCAGCTCACTAAATTTGATGACCTGGTGCTTAAGAATAAGCGAGTAGGGGGGGTCGTAGTTAACTGGATGCCGGTCTCTGCTTTACCTAGAAATATCACATGCGTTGATCCTGTCGCGCTTGAAAGCAAGATTGTAATTGATGCTTCAGGACACGACTCAGTTGCAGTCAGGCGTCTGATGGATCGCGGATACGTCAAATGGAAGGGCATGGATCCGATGTGGGTTGAAGGAGGCGAGGACGCGGTAGTTAACTACACAGACGAAGTTTTTCCAGGGCTGATTGCAACAGGCATGTCTGTTACTGAAACACATGGTCTTCCGAGGATGGGACCGACCTTTGGTTCGATGCTCCTATCGGGCAAGAAAGCAGCCGAGGTTGCACTGGGCAAGCTTAAGGAGATGCCAAGTCCACCTAAACTGAGGGCAAAGTAACCTTTTTTATTTTGTCCATTTTAGGCTAGATAAGACACTATACTAGTAGCTTATAGCTTTATCCATTATTGGTGACAGCAGAAGGGCTGACTGGGACAAAAAATACCAAACAGAATCCGTCCATAAATCATTTGTCAGGAGTGCGGGCCTGTCGGGATTTGGATAAAAATTCATTTGAATCCCAGATAGAATTTCCGCCTTTTGATCTAAGTATAATAGCAGCCACTTCACCTTCCGTCCTCCGCTAATAATGTCCCTGAACACTGCAATGAATTGATAACCCCATTTGTGAGTACAATAAGTTATCCATAATTCTATGTTGTCTTATTTATTTAGTTTTGAAAATCTGTAACGGCCCCAGAATTACCTTGCAATATAGTTACCGTCCCCTACGAAATAAAAAATTGTCATCTAAGGAGACAAGAGTACAACAATACAATAGACTAGCAGAAAAAGAAAGAGTGTGGCCTCAAACTCTTCTCAGTTCTTGAGTAAAAAGATTCTCTGATCATAATAATAATCCAAATCACAGGTTATTAATGATAAAAGTAGTAGTAAACATCATTGAAGAGCGGCAAAAACTATGCATGAGTTCTTGAGGGATAGCTTAACACTCAAGTACGGCGAGTGCAAATCGTGCGGGAAGAGAAGTCAGTTTGCTTGTGTGAGATGTGGCTTTTGCTGGAGCTGTCACTGGAAGCAAGAGCCTTATGCTGAGAATATTCCGCGATATCTGTTAAAAGCCGGTACATGACTAAGCAGAAATCCTGCTCTCATTTATTTTGAGACAAGTAATTATTATTTTGGTAAGAAATTCCCCGTTCACAATCTCTATTAAAAAATTCACAGACATGTGGTCTATGGGAAGCTCTCCCTCTTTGGTCCGCCTCATGCTTAAGTAATGGTAATACATCTCCTATTAGATATGGTTGACATAATCTTTGGTCGTGGCATTTCTTTCCACATAATGGAAGAAAAGGCTTGCTTGTCGCTCCTTCAATTCTTTAACTAATAGATGAAAGAAATCCCCCATTGTAACATTAAACTACTCTATTGATCTAGTAGCTGGACAAGCAAGACTACGAAAGTAATAATAACGAAACTGCAGGAGATAACTCGGTTGAAATACTCAGATCAGATACTAGCAAAGACATCAAAAAAGGAATAGATACTTTTGAAGCAAAAATAAGATCGGGAGAAGTATAGCTGATAACACTACGAGATCTGATAAATAGGGAAGTGGTAAGTAATAAAGCAGAAAATACTTAACGTAAATGCATATTAGGAGTTATGAAAAAGGCTCCTCCGCTCTGTGTTACCAATGCCCAAGATTTATCTTGCCAAACAGAACTGTAAAGGAGACTGCTGCTACTTCTTTAGCCTCTTTACATAATGGATCTTTGAGTCTATGACACTAATTTGCCCCTGAAGCAGCATTTCATAGCCCGACAGCAAATATGTCTGCTTGTTATACAATTCCAGCTCTATTCCAGTCATGACACCCTCGAAGGCTCTGGCCAAGTCCTCAACCATCGGCCCCAGCGCTGCAATATCTGCAGAATCTTTTGCGGCATTGCTGGCGGTGATATAGAAGTTTATTGCGGCAAGCTTTTTTGCTTTTTCTGAAGCAATCAATTTTCCTTTGTCAATGGCTGTGGTAAACAGGTCTTGAAATGCATTCTCGGCCCTTTGGCCTTCTGTCCGAGGTCTTCTTCTTTCTCTTCTGTTGCAGTTAGTTTCTCTCCAGCATTAGAAACAAAAGTGCTTGCAGATTCATACATCATTGCAGCACCCACTGCAGACGTTACAGATCCTTCTTTCTCCAAAAGTGAAGAAGTAAAATTAACATTATTCTGTGCTTTTTCTTGTTCTGACACGCATCTATATGCTCAGCTTTGCACGGGTTAGGAAAAGAGCATGATCGTTGAATAAACACCAATCTAATCTGGTTACTGCATCACCGCCTAACGGCTTATACTATTAGGCAGATAGGAGGATATCATTCCTAGCTCTAACACTTGCCCCTGATTCTAGCTGTGTCGTTTATACATATGCACTTGCATTCCAAATTTTTTGATGGTATGCAAGATGTGGAGAGAGTCTCAGTTTCATTGAGTTGGAAGGTCCTTAAGCAATGCATGTGTTATAATAACAGAAGCGCAATGACAGACATACAAAAAGATATAAAAAATGCAGGACAAAATCTTGAAGCAAAGGCCGAAACAGCTAAAGACCATGCTCAAGGAAATCCAAGTTCAGAGAGTTTGAATAGAGCAAAGGTAAAGGGCGAGGATGCAGTGCAAGATGTAAAACGAGACCTCTAACTTTTTTGTTCTTGGTTTTCCAGACACGTGTTTCCAGAACCTTCGAACCTTCTTGTACTTGACGCAGGCCAGCTAGTACGATTGAGCTCTATTTTGTGATTTTTCAATTTGAAAAGTCGTAAAGTTGGTTTTGCGGATGCCGCATCTTCAGTTACTCGTTACATTGTTGCAAATAAACAAGTTTTATGCATGCCTTTACCTAATTGTCTTATGTTTTGGCTGGTTGCTTACACAATATTTCGCCGAGGATAAGGCTATTGCCGCCTTTAGATGGCATGTAAGTATTTAGAATTGATGCCTCTCATATCTGCTCAACTCGTTCATAACAATAATCGGAATCCGATAACCCAATTGATTAAGAACGATGATTGTGTATATATCTCATGACACAAATAACCTACAACAGCGCTAATGCCGAAGAAAGGACAAAACAATTACGCAATGCAAAAGTCGAAGAATCAAGGATTCAAGAGTGGTCAAAAACACAATTTGAAAATCTGCCGCAACCGGTTCAGGAAAGGCTAAACGCGTCGGCTTAGAGCCGACTAATTTTGCCTTTGTAACTTCTGCTAAGTCGCACGATAGATATCATATATCTGTGTTCTATATGCATGACAGCATTTATTCCGATTGCAGCTGTTTTACTCTTCTTGATTAATTACTCAAAACATCTTTTGGACCATCTGGTAGCTGCTATTATGACATTGACAAGTACACATTTTGGTATTGTCTGAATCATATATAGGGGTCTTGACCATACCATCGCAGGAATATTTTGCTAGTTTCAATTGATCTTCGCTGGAAAACATTGTTCCTCATATCATACACCATTCTAAATCGTTGCAGCGACGTAACATTATTGCTAAGCTGTTCCCCACCCCTTGAAGCCAACAGATCTTTTG
>DATCWI010000006.1:0-38054 GCA_036566425.1 Nitrososphaera sp. | reverse complement strand
GCGCGCAAGAAATATTCTTCCTTGGCGTATTTCATTCGCTTCTACAGGCTTATCGGAAGTAACTATTTGGCGACTATTAACAGAGCTAGCACCTTACAGGGAGAGGGTAGCGCGAGTGACCCTCGCGGTCTATAGTGCAGGAATTAAACTTGCAGAGACCGCGTGCAACATGTAGAAGACTTCAGAATTTTGGCAACATTGTCCCAGCCAGAATTAGAAGACTGCGTTTAATCACTGAAATCGGGCGCATGGTAGGACAGGGACGGTCTTACCGTGAAATCATGGACACGCTGGGAATCCCAGAAAGGTCGTTTTACCGCTATCTATCACAAGCATATGAACACGACAGACAGCTATTACAAGAACAAGACAAGAACAATCTGGCATTAGAACTACGGGTATGAGCGCGAAAAAAGAGCACACCAAGACAATTGCCTATCTTGCTCTTGCTGAATCCTGGAGTGACTCCAAGTGACTCAGAGTAACTCCAGCAGGAGTAACTCCGGAGCCTCTTATTGCGCGGCATATATTATTTTCATTAAGGCCACTGCTGTGTGTGGTGATAGTGATGAAGGTTATTTCCTAACAACACCGGCAGCTGCTGCTATTGCAGAGTCCGCACATGCATCTGATTCTTGGCAGTAAAACGTTCTATCGAGTACTACTACTAACCTCTTACGACAACTTTGTGCAATAGAACATCCTAGTATCAGGCCATTCTATAGAGCTGCCATAACTTTTTGTCATCTTTTATCGGTCTTGTGCTGCAAACCCTCTCACGATCTGGCATCACAACGATAACGATGGCCGCAGCTGATTCTATTGGCCGGCAAATGTAAAGGGAGCAGGCATTGAATGCTGGCGTATATTCATGTAGAAGACAACAGAACCCAAACAAGCGAGAAAAGCAATGATCGATATTTAAAAACATTTTCGAGTTATTTCTTTATTCAATTTTATTTTTTCATATGCCTACTTCACTTCTAGCCGCCCTTCCAATGGGCTACATGCTCAGGCTTTATCCTGAGTAGTAGGCGTTCTTCCCCTGGTGCTCGTCCAGGATACTTGTCTTTGCCCATGTATTTCTTTGCCATTTTGTCTATATGGTTATCCGCTTCCTTACCATTGATTTGTTCAATGACTTTTCCTCTCACACTTACCATGTGATAAGGATTTGTAGAATCAACTACAGAAACGCCTACACGAGGATCTCTTGATATATTTTTGTGTTTAATTCGACCTTTGGCAGTATTTATCAAGATTGTATTATTGCTCTTGTCAACATCTACCCACGTCGGGGTGACATGAGGAGTACCGTCTTTCATCAGGGTCGCAAGAAAAGCAAAATTCTTTCCTTCAAATAACTCAGCTACAGAAGGATCAGTTATTGAGTTAGATTTTTGGTTACCTCTATTATTACTCATACATTATAGTCACCTGATTTGCTCATCTCATCATCCATATTCGTTAAAAGGATATATTGATTGCAGAGACTCTTTTCAGGCTTTCTTATTGACTTTTTTCTGAGTATGTCATCCATAATATGTTCTTTTTACAGTAATAATGGCACCGTAACGAACGATTCTGTTCGTTACGAATGTTAGGTAAAGACTTGGCGTCCGTTTTTACGTCCGTTCTGCTCACATGTCAGGCACCCACATGCAAAAATAGTCGCTTTCTTTATACGGTTATGTTATTCATAAGACTGGTTTTCTTTTTTTGATGATATTTGAACACCGCGAATAACAGTTATGATATATATTTTATGCAGTCGCTATTTCAGACAATGACGCACTATATGGTTTTATTCACATTTCAGAATTTGATCTAGCAAATAATTTAGATCTGCCGTTGCAAGACAACATACTCTATCTGCACCACCATAATAGACAAATAATTTATCATTATCAACTACACACGCGCCGGTTGGAAATACCACATTGTTAACATCACCAAATTTTTCATATGGTTCCTTGGGTTCAAGAATTGGTGTTTTTGTTCGACCTATTATTTTGCTAGGATCATGCAGGTCTAGAAGGGCAGCTCCTGCTCTGTACACCTTATCCCTGCTTACTCCGTGATAGATTACGAGCCATCCTGTCCTTGTTTTTATTGGAGGTGGTCCTGCACCGACCTTGAGCTCTTCCCAATCTTCTTCTGGCTTGAGCAATAAAGTATGCTTTTCAAAATTTGTTAATGCATTGCCTTCCCCTAACCAGATACTTGGTTTGTTTACTCCATATTTTGAGCCAATCCAGCCGCTTGGCCTATGTAAGAAGAAGTATTTGCCTGCTCCATCAGTATTATTAGAAGAGGAAGATGATAATACCGATGATTGTTGTTGTTGTTGTTGACTCATTTTTTCTGGAAATAGAACAACATCTTTGTTGTTCGAACCCTTAGTTGTTATTACTCCAAGTCTAGTATATTTAAGAAAATCAGTGGTTGTAGCTAAGGCAGTAGATGCTTCTACTATCGCTCCGTCTGTTACATATGCGGAAAGAATGACATAGGTAATGTATACTTGATTGTCTATCTCTACCATACGAGGATCTTCTATGCCATACTGCTCATAATCTTGCGTAGGTTCTAATGCTATATGGTTACTCCTTGCAAAAGAATAACCATCGGTACTTGAAGCGTACCCAATTCTTGAGATGTACCTTTCGTACTCTCCTATTGCTCGATACAACATGTGAAATTTATTCTCATAGTGCAAGATTGCACAGTTGAAAACAGCTTTTGATTCCCACCAGTTAGCTTCATTGGGGACAAGTATGGGGTTTTTCTTGTATCGTTGCAGAAGGATCTTGCTCATTTATAGTATTTTATTATATCATTTCTGCCTTTTTAGCACTACCTTATCATTATCCTTTAGTCTTCCTCTACTTGTCTTGCCAAATCCCAAACATGTCTTCTTGTGGGTGTTCTAGAACACAATAGTAATTAGAGCCTATTTCTTGCTTCTCCTTCACGACTTTTGCGCCAAGTTTTTTAGCCTTGCTCACATATAGTCCTCAATTGATTCAACTGTTATGAACATGGTTGGCATCTGCTCTGCGTCTTCTCGTGGTGCTAATCCGCCACTAATGCCTGCGTTTTTTTAACATCCAGTAATCTTGGGTCTCTGCCCCTTTTCAAATTGCCATCCAAAATGGGGAAGAATAAAATCCCATCAGCTCTTCAGCACGGTCAGAAGGAATCTCAAAGTGCTCTATGTTATGAATTCCGTGTAGCTTGGTTTCATATCCAATTTTCACCTTCCTTCAAGCTTTTGTTTGACCGTCTGGGCGGATTGCTCTAAACCTTGTCTAATCTTGTTCTCTGCATCACCTCCTGTAAACATATCTGCAATCTTTCCACTCGTAGGAAGTTCGTAATCGATCTCGTGTCTTACATGAGTCCTGTTGCCCGAGTTTGCTTGAAATTCCTGAATGCTTTCCCACTTTTTGAATGGCCCCTGTGTCTGTCGTGTAACAAGCTTGCTATCCTGTTCCTTGTCACTTACTTCAAGCCTCATTTCTTCTTCTTTTCCCATGTATTGGCCTTTGACTCTCATTTCAGAACCTTCTTCATTCTTGGAGCTAGTTAGTGCCTCAGACTCTTTGACAATGTCGTGTGGCCACGCTTCTTTGATGTTATCCGGATTGGTATAGTACTCGTATACTCTCTCCACAGGCGCTTCTATGTCTGTTTCGTATTGAACTTTTGTCATGCAAGCGCTTGGATCTTATTGTTTTTATATGATGCATAGATTGCCGACGTTGTTAGGCACTAGATCTCATAGAACTACGAAATTAGCGCATAATTAAGGCAGGCTTCAAATCTATTGAAGCTTTAGTTGCTACTAGTTTTAATTGTTGCAGTTCCTTTTCCGTTTTCGAAGTATATACATACCTCTTCTTCTATGTCATAGGGTTGGGAGAATTTGAACTTCCCCGCACATTCTTATGGATTTTGCTTGGAGCGCCAAAAACAGCCATTGGCAACCCGCGACCTCGGCTATGACTCTTGTCACTGTTGATTCTTTGGTGGATTAGACCGCATCGACACAGGTACCGCGATACCAATTAATTGATTAGCAGCCTCTACTTAATCGGCATGAGGCTGGTCTGAAATAAGCAATATTTTTGATTGCCATAAAAGAATTAGCACTAGATGAAATAGTTACCCCTAGCTTAAATATCGCGTGGGCACTAACAAAAATCTATATGAAAAACAAAAAAAGTCGCTTGGAGTCTTCAATAGCAAGTATGGAGTAACTGTCTTGGGGACGCAGTCCGCAGAGTTTGCGATTGCAGTAGCAAGTGCGGTACTAGATACAAGCGCGCTTGTCAGTGCGCTTACAGTATGCAAGAGGGTGATGATGAGAAGGATGATGGACGCTCAAACAATGCTCGCCCTGAGGTAAAGAGAGACATTCAAACCACTGCCTTCTTTTTTATTGTTTTATATGGCTAACTTTTTTACTAATTGCATAATCCTCTGAAGAGATGTGTCTGTCACCAGCGTAAGTTTTTCATGCGAGCGCTCAAGCTTTTTCCTATTTTCTTCTCCGAGCGCCTTTATCCCCGCGCCGCCCATCAACACTGGCATATTTGATTTTGCCCTTATCGTGTTTAGGAGCCTTATTGCTGCCTTTAGATTCTCCGAGAGAGTGACAGACACCATCACAAGGGCTGGTTTAGTTGATTCAATATAGCTAGAAATTGATCCAGATGGGGCGGACGGAGACATATTGTGAACATTAAACCCCTTCTGAAGCAGCAGAGATTCTATGATCTTTGAAGCAATCTGGTGAAGCTCTCCTTCTGGCGAACAAATCACAATTGTAGTATACGACGACATCTTGCCCTTGCCGGAATTTGACTCGTTAATTGCTTCAACAAGGCCGATGGCTGTATTACTGCATACATGTTCTGTAGCTACGCTTAGACTGTTTTGAGCCCACAAATCGCCCACTCGATATAGTACAGGTGTCATCAAGTCATCATAGAAATCAACCAGATTAAACAGGCTTTGATATTTGGCTGCAATCTTTACTGCCTTTTCTCTATCGGCGTTGCATAGGGCCTCAAATAGTTCTGCTCTAAGCTCTTGAAGGAGGGCCTGTTTTTTCGCCTGGTTCTTCGAGCTATGCGAAGAAAGAAACGAAAGGATCTTTGGGTCGTTTCTGTATTCTTCAGGAATATCGCTAATGACAACGCTATCGGCCCGACCAAGGTACTTTATCGTATGCTGGATAGAAGACCTCCTCTTGTCGTCCCATTCGCTCTTTACCAAATAAGCATACGGGATGCCTTTGACAACCTTGCTCCTAATGTATACCATGCCGCCTAGATAGCTTTGCGCGAGCCTGTAATCTAGCCGTGATCCTCTTTCTAAAGATTATTGTTGAAATCAAAATAATAATAATAGCGCTTGCAATTACCGCAATTGCAACAGCCATAGACAAGTAATCTTGAAAGTAGAGCTTGGTTTCAAACCGTGCTGTGGGCAGCGTGGTGAAAAAGTCGATAGGCCCAAATCCTCCCTTTCTCCGATTGCAAGCACGTATTCCCTTAGCCCATCACTCTGTAAGTGGCCATCATAAATTGCCACAGTATATTCGCCTGTAGATGACAAAGACGGTATGGCAAGCTCCTGCCTTATCAGGTACGAAGTCTGGGTGAATGGCTCATAGAACAGCTTTGGAAGGACAGAATTATTATCATATTCCAAAACTAAGCCAGTGTTCCCATGCATATTGAGATGATTATAGAATGTATCTCGTGAATGCGCTAGCCTTACTTGAGAATTCTGCGCGTCAAGCTTTGCTTTATCTAAATTCTTGCCTATCAATACAACTGCGGGAGAGGAGCTTTGGAACTTTTCAATGTCCGGGATAGTTTTACCTGCATGTAAAAAACCTATCTCTCCCTGTCTTGCGCTGAATCGATAATAATCCACCTCCTCTGTCCCTTCTAGCTCTTGGTATATTGCCCAGGATATTTTATGATCTGGAATCTTGGTTGCGCCTTCCAATACATTGTTATTGTCGCTTGCCAAAGGCTTGTGAGCATGAACACTAGGAAAAATAGATGCTAGTGAGAAAAAGAAAATGGCATTCATTATAATTATTTCTAATCTTCGGTGGCGGCTATTCATCAGAGTTTTTCAGCATTGTTCATTGATAAATGGTCGCCAGAGTGCGGGTGGAGTTAGGCACTAGCGGTACTTGTTGGCATCATTTAAAACCCATAATGCATCCAAGAACTATTGAATTGTCTGACCGACTTGAAAGCCCTATAATGCATCAAGACCCTAAACCTCAAAGGATTTTGGTCGCTGGAGGCAGCGGGTTCATAGGAAGAAGGTTAATCGCAAAGTTAACCGAGTCTAGCTCATCAGATGAAATAATCTGCTTAACCCGCAAACCTGAATCTCTGCATGGGGTTCTTGGTGATAGCGTAAAGGTGCTAAAGGGGGATGTATCGATTCAATCTGAAATTGAGCGGGCTTTGCAGGGTGTGGACGTGGCATTTTACTTGGTGCATGCTATGGAAGGTGATTCAAAAAGGTGGAAAAAATTTGCAGAACGCGATAGACTTGCCGCAAAGAATTTCACAAGGGCAGCCAGTCATTGTGGAGTTAAGCGCATTATCTACCTGGGCGGATTGAGCCACGGTTCTGATGATGAGCTATCTGAACATATGAGGAGCCGAAAAGAGGTTGGAGAGATTCTTTCGTCAGGATCTGCGCAAGTCACAATTTTCAGAGCAGCTGTAATTCTTGGACAGGGTGGAGGGTCATTTCAGATGCTTCAGTATCTGGTAGAGCGCTTACCCGTAATGATATGTCCAAAATGGGTTCTTACAAAATGCCAGCCAATATCTGTCGATGATGTAGTGACTTATCTGGCCAAAGCCGCACAAATTGAAGAGACGGCAGGCAGGACATACGAGATCGGTGGGCCAGACGTACTGACTTATTTTGAAATGATGGACCGGTATGCCAAACTGATGAACAAAAAGATTCGAATATTGATAATTCCTTTTCTCACACCACGCCTTTCTTCCTACTGGGTTGACCTAGTCACGCCGGTTCCTGCTTCCCTTGCCCGCCCTTTGATTGACAGCCTAAAACATGATGCTACTGTACGAGACCATTCCATAACCAACGTCATCCCAATTAGGACAAAGAGCTTTGAGCAATCCGCCGTCACCGAAGCAATGACAGAGAAGAGTTTGGTTAGGCAAAACCCCGCAAATCTTAAAGAGAACACTTCAATGTCAATCAATGCAAAGGTCCTTGTTGCATCTTTGATTGCGCTAGGAGTAATGGGATCGATCAACTATGCAGCAGATAGATGGCAAAATCCAATCCACATCGGGGATCTGACTCTACTATTCGGCTGGTACTTTGGGATAGCAACTGCGATCTATTTTATTGGTCAAGGTGCAAGGTTGGGCGCGCTTATCGGCGGCATCATAGGATGGATAACTCTCATATTTTGGATCGTTGGGGGATGGAGCCTTCTCCTTACGTATGAGATTTCATATATTGTATGGTTTGACTTGCTAAGAATATTTTCCGCCAGCACTACAATCATAGCTTCGCATAACTTTTTTCACAAGTTGCGACCGGCCAAGAAGTTAGGGTCGTGAGCACAAAACACACACATTATTTCTTTCTATTATGGTGATAAAAGCAGAGGCATGATCGAGCAGGTCTTGTCAGGGTTTACTGCTGGATTGATAGCCACAGGAGCAATGACATTGACTGAACTTCCATCGTGGAAGAGGTGGGGGCTGCATGGAGTGTTTGAGTGGCATGAGAATCAAGCTATAACTGAGCGCCTTATCGGGAGCTCTAAAACAAACTTTTTTGGGATATTCTTCCTTCACTTCCTAAATGGCGGGCTAGCAGGAATAGCATTCTGCTTGCTTTTGTCACTTCTTCCTACGTTTACTCCATCATTATTCTTGCTTAGCACCACATATGGAATTATTCTCTGGATTCTGACGCTTGCACCCATACACAAGCCCCTGACTGGCCTGCACCCATGGAATCATCCTCTTGGTAAGATGCCTGCTATTACCAGTTTAAGCGGACATGTAGTTTTTGGTGTTACGGTTGGAGCAGCGCTTGTAATTATTAATGGGTGATTTTGCACTAGGCTTTCTCCGAAGGCCGCCATAAACTATTTTTATATACAGAATGACTCTTATCTAGGCTAGGCATTTCCTTTCGGAAATTAGAACCTTCAAGATTGAAGGGTGCAATCCCGCTGAACCCGTCTTAATAACAACGTTTAAAGCTCACTCGCCTTCTTTTTTCGCTCGATGAGAGAAATGAACCCTCACCCAAAGAAAATGGATTCAAATTCCCAGTCTCCCGGCGCCTTGATCGAGGATATTAGCGATGGCTATAAAGCCGATGGAGAGCGAACAGCAGGCAACCAGCGAATTGATATCAGAGAAAACTTCTGCAATAGACTTACGGAGACGGCGGCGACAACAACAGCAAAAGCGGCTGTACTATCTACAAAGCCGGCCGGTGCTAGCACTATTGACGGAGCTGGCGTCATCCTCATCGGTGGGAAGGATCTTGTTACCACCTACTTCGTTGACTCCACCTAGGAAGATGAGCTTGGCACTACTACTGCTGGACAACCATCTGCCATCTCTTCTGGCAGGTTATCAATATGCTAAAGGATATAGTTTGACAAGTAGGTTGCAACGTAGATAATAATTACAGTCTTGGCTTCAGCTATTGTGAATTACTCTTGAGAGGTAGTTGCGTCCATGCATTTCAAAGGCGAACATGCATTTTTCCATGACTCTTGCTACTTTTTATGGCCACTGGCATGGATCTGGTGTTCATCGAGAGACCAAACGTGCCTTTTGCATTTACCGTTATCATCCCTCCGTTATTTGGCCCAAACCTTCGTGTAACAAGGGATATTGCCTTTCTTGCTGCCTGTGAAGGACTGTATTGTTGTTTTTTCATGAGGTCGCATGCATATTTTGAGAGGCACAACTTCATGATAAATTCACCATTACCTGTAGCACAGGCTGCGCCGGAACTATTGTCAGCATAGATCCCTGCCCCAATGACCGCAGAATCCCCAACCCGTCCATGCATTTTGAGCCATCTTCCGCCAGTAGAGACAGCAGCCGCTACATTTGCATGCTTGTCTATGGCGACTGCACCTACTGTCCCAAAATGTCTTTGATTAAGGGTAGATGATGATGATAATAATAATCTGTAATTTCTAGACCAAGCAGTTTTCAACTTTTTGTGCAAAGTGGTATAAACCTCCAGCTTTTCTTTTGTGGGTTCAAGAAAGAAAGGTGCAATACCGCAGAGCTCTGCAAGCTTTAAAGCTCCGCCGGATACAAACATTACGTGATCTGTCCTTTCCATCACCTTCCTTGCTAGTTTTACAGGATTTTGTATATGCTCCACCGCGCCAACTGATCCGGCCCGAAGATCTCTTCCATCCATTATTGACGCATCCATTTCTATTCTCTTTTCCAAGGTGAGGCAGGATCCGAAGCCAGCATTGAAAACACTCGAGCCCTCCATGCTTGCGACAGCCGATTCAACCGAATCAACCGAGTCACGACCTGCTAACAAAATATCGTACCCTGCGCTAACAGAATCTTCAAGGGCCTTAGAAATTTGTGTTCGTTTTGTTCTTATTTTGCTTATTCCCACTCCGCCGTGGACCATTATGCCAAAGTTAGGGGTCATTGTACACGTCCTTGATTTCACATCGCTTTGAAATATGGGTTGCCACAGCGGCTCCGGCATTAGATCGCAGAAACCTTTTTAGCTTGCTTTTACATTCAGGAAGACTAGCAAGGAATCCACTTATTCATGAAGAGCCTGCCGATTTACATAACCAACACCGATATCGCAGCAGAAATATGCGTTCTGAAGATATCTTATGCTTTATAATTTCTCGATCGTAGACTAATTTTTCTGAAGGAACAAGCCAGTAAACTATACCAAAGTTCTCATATGTAACGCACTTCTGCGACTGTAGACGCTGCGATGATAAGACGATACATGATCTTTGGCGTGGTAGCAATGTCCTTGGCTATACTGGTCATGAATCAGGCTGCTGCTGGCAGCATCGGCAGCTATAGCAGCAGCAGCATCGGCAGCAATAGCAGCAGCAAGATTAACTCTAACCTGTCAGCAGAAGAGTATGACAAGCTGAAAAATTGTACAACAGATACAGACAAGCGACCAAACTCCCTTGAATATTTGACACACTTTAACTGTGGGAGAGTCTCACAGACGACAACAGCTGATGGTGGCAAAACAACCCTAAGAGAGTTTACAATTATTGTTAGAGAAAACCAGCAGATACCGATCTCCGATGAAGGTCACTCCATGGACGCATGGACCTTTAATGACACAGTTCCTGGACCAACAATTAGGATGACAGAAGGTGATTTGGTGAGGATCACGGTCATCAACGACAAGAACAACGAGCATGCTCACACAATGCACATGCATTCCATACACAAGTCGGAGATGGATGGAGTCCAATCAAATGCCATAATGCCCGGAGATAGCTTTACTTACGAGTTCATTGCACAACCATTTGGAGTCTATCCATATCACTGCCATATAGATCCAATTGCCGACCACATCAACCGTGGACTATATGGAGCGTTTATCATAGATCCTAAGACGCCAAGGCCGCAGATGCCTGAAATGGTTATGATGTTGAACGGCTACGATCTTGATTATGATCAGGAAGGCATGACAACTATCAGGCCACCTGAAAATGATACTAGTAACACTACTACTACTACTGCTGCTGCTACTACTACTACTACTACTGCTGCTGTCGTCCCTATTAGTAGTAGCAGCGACGACGATGATGATGATGCAGCAGCGCCATCACTGGAAGAAAAAGAAGGCGAAGTGGCGGAGGAGGAAGAACGAGATAATGAAATCTATACTGCCAACGGCAAGGCTTTTGACTATATGAATCACCCAATTCAGCTGAAAGTGGGACAGAAATACCGTATCTATGTTGTCAACATGCTAGAATTTGACTTGGTAAACTCGTTTCACGTGCATGGCGCAATGTTTGATTACTATCCAGCTGGCACTTCAATGACCCCACAAGAAGATTCTTCCTTGCATGATGTTCTCGTACTAGGCCAAGGTGATAGAGGAATAATGGAGGTAGAATACAAATACCCCGGCAAGTACATGTTCCATGCTCATGTTACAGAGTTTACTGACCTAGGATGGATGGGTTTCTTTAATGTAGCCGCTGAAGGTGGAAATTCCATCACCAACAGTAGCAACCATGGGACAACAGCAATGACAGAAACTGCTATATATCCTCTTTTTAGTTTTTTTGACTAGCATAGATCTGGTATAGAGGGAATATAATAGCTGTCAGAACCTTCCAGCGTGCTTTCGAAAAATAGTAGGTACTCCATACAATTCTCGTTATTGAAATTGATATTTTTAGGTTGTGAATGCATGTGCGTACTCATTTATTGCCATTGGTGCTGTTTCCAAAGAATTTGAACAGCTGGTCTGTTACAAAGCCTGGCTGTTCTTCTGGAATAAAATGTCCTGAATTTGGAACCCTAATACCTGTAACATTTACAGCCAATTGCTGCATGCCATATATGATACTAGGCATAGTAATATTACCTCCTAATACTGGAATATATGCTCCTCCTAGAGCCAGTACTGGCATTGGAAGCTTAGTCTTTGAATAATTTTCATTTTGAATCGCATCCTGAGGAAAAGCTCGATAATACTCAAATCCAGCACGCATTCCGCCTGGAGCAGAATAATGGCTAACATATTCATTGATATCTTCTTGCGTTATCGCAGATGGATTGTATGCAAGACCACGTAAGAACCATGATAAATACATCATCTCTTTTCCATCTACAAGGGCTTCTGGTACGTCAGGTGTTTGATGGAATATGGCCCACCATATTGGCGGTCTTCCAGGAGGTGCGAAACCGGGAATCGTTAATTCCATTACTGCTAATTTCTTTACTTCTGTAGGATTTGCGGCTGTATAAGAATAGGCTACCTGTGTTCCGATATCGTGGCCCACTAGAAAAATTGTTCTAAATCCTAGCTGAGTAACTAGTTGATGTATATCTTCTGCTACGGTTTTTCCATCATAACCGGTTGCTGGTTTTGAAGAGTCTCCGAGGCCTCGTAGATCAGGTGCAATAACAGTATAATTTTTGGCCAAAGCTGGCATAACATGACGCCATGCATACCATGTCTCTGGCCAACCATGCAACAATACTATTGCATCGCCCTGGCCTCCCATTACATAGTGAATTTGGATGCCATTAACAGATGCCATATGGTGTGTAAAAGTCACATTATCAATTTGAAAAGAGATGCCTTCCAAAAGAAGCTGTTGTTGCTGGTTTAGAAAAGAAGAAGTTTGGTTAGCTTGCAATTGATGTTGCTGCTGTTGCTGTGCTATTGCAGCATTGCCAGCTATTCCTTCCAATAGCAAGATACAAATTGCTATAGCTGTAAACGTCCACACGGAATGCATCCTGCTTTTGTCATATATTTTCATGACAGATCCTATCTTGATAGCTTGCGATTTAAGCGCATCACCCTAAATGATGCTTGAAATCATATACTATTAAGTATATGACTATAGATCTCAATTCAGTATTTCATATTATCATACGTCTCATATTTCTGGCTGCGTAAATCAACATTCTGAAAATGGCTCCAAAAATGCTTGAAAGCGTTGTCATTGATAGACCAGAACCGACAACCAGACAACGCCCACAAAATATGTGTATGGACAAGGCATACGATTTTCCAGAAGTACGTGATTTACTGGAAGAGTATGACTATACAGCACACACCCTGTAAAGAGGAGAAGAATCCGTCTGCAAAAAGAGAATCCCTAACTACAGAGCCAGAAGATGGGTCGTAGAACGTATCCATTCATGAATGAACAGATTCAGGCGACTACTGATATGTTGGGAAAAGAAGGAAGAGAACTATATCATGATGTTACATTTTGCATGTGCATGGATAACGTATAGGGCGGAAGGGATTTTCGGATAGCCTCTTAACCTAGCCCTAAACAAAATATTTTGATCCAGAAATTGTAAGGACGTATTTAGTGGCAGCATTGAAGACGCACCAGAGTTGCGAATATGTTGCAAGAACAAGGGATAAAATGTCAAGGTCTGTATGATAATATTTAACAGCAGAGTTCTATATCCCTGTCGACTCCAAGATTGCATCGCTCCTTGGCAAGTATGACAATGCAGTCAAATACTTTCTCAATATTGGTGACGATTCTATTTAAAAATAATCTGGTATCTTTGCCTGTGCGCTAGCTTTATTCCGACTATGCCACGATGTTGAGTAATTTAGCACTGTTCTCAATCTTTGAGATCAATCGAAAATTCATGGCCAATATATATCGCTAGCAATCTTCTGATGATTCAACGGCGTAATATACTACTGCAGCTATTGTCTTAGTTTCCTTCATTTAATAGTAGCAGTCTATTTCCAGTCATTGTATCAAATAGATGAATCTTGTCATATGGTAGTCCAACAGAGACTTGCCTGCCAATAGTAAGATCAATATTAGTGCTTGATTTCGCAACTCTTATAGAATTATTATTTCCTATCTTTACATCCGCTATCACATAATCGCCCAGCATTTCTGTAAATGATATTTCACCCTTTAATCTCAATCCATTGAAATTTTCATTATCGAGCAAGACAACATCCTTGGGCCTTATGCCAACTGTAATATCTGTATGCGTAGCGTCGTGGAACACTTGTGATATCGTGGATGGAAGCTCAAGGAGAGTACCATGCAACTGAAAGTAAACTCGTGAATTTCTTTCAACCAACTCACATTTCAAGAAGTTTATTGAAGGGCTTCCTATGAAACTAGCAACAAATGCGTTTTTTGGTTCGCTGTAAATTTGTTCCGGAGTACCAAGCTGCCGAAGCAGACCGGACTCCATAACAGCTATATTGTCTGCCATGCTCATAGCTTCCGATTGATCGTGAGTAACATACACTGTCGTTATTCCGACCTTTCTTTGTAGTTTCTTGATTTCTGCTCTCATGTATACCCTTAATTTTGCGTCAAGGTTGCTCAATGGTTCATCCATCAAAAACACCTTTGGTTCTCTTACTAGTGCTCTGCCCAGTGCTACTCTTTGCATTTGGCCTCCGCTCAGTTGTCTGGGCTTTCTATCGAGCAAATTTGTAATTTCTAGAAGGTTTGCAATAAACCTGACTCTTTCGTCTATATGCTGCTTTGATGCTTTTCGCATCTTTAATGGGAATGCAATGTTGTCATAAACAGTCATATGAGGATAGAGAGCATAGTTTTGAAAAACCATTGCAACATCACGATCCTTTGGCGGAAGATCGTTAACCAGCTGATCTCCAATGTATATTTCGCCGGCCGTTGACTCCAAAAGCCCGGCTATACATCTCAGCACTGTAGTCTTTCCGCAGCCTGACGGTCCGAGTAGAACCATAAATTCTCCCGATTGAATCTCGAGAGAAAAATCATTTAGTACCTTTACCCTTCCATAGTGCTTCGATAGGTTCCTGATCTCAAGCCTAGTCAAAACGGGAAAAAGGTAACCTCATCCCCAAATTTTAGTATTACCTTAACTTCTATCACAATTTAAAGAATTATTTAATAGTCACCAAGTTTGGCTTTTTATCGTCGTGGTTAGCAGGATAGCTTTGGTTGTAATTATTGCAGGGGCGATAATTATAGCTGCTGTTGGCAGAGGCATTGCATACATGCCGACCATACAACAACAACAAGAACAATATACTACTCTTGCTGGCGCAGCAGCACAAACCACCGAAAAAGTTACACTTACAGCTGTACTTGCGGAGCCAAAAGGTCGGTGGGATATGCTACTTGAGGATGCATTACAAGAACTAAGGAGTAGACATCCTGATAAGGACATCCAGATAGATTATCGAGTACTTCCATATGATGGAACCCGAAATCAAATTCTAACAGCTATGGCAGGCAGGACTGCGATCGATCTTATCTCTGTTGATGCCATTTGGTTAGGAGAATTTGCCGAAGGAGGGTATTTGACAGACTTGACGAATAGCTCTTCTGAATGGGGAAGATCCTCAGACTGGTATAAAGAAAATTGGGAAGGAGGAATGTACAACAACAGAGTGTATGGCATCTGGGCGTGGACCGACGTCAGGGCTCTCTGGTACTGGAAGGATATGCTAGCCGAAGCTAATGTAAATCCCGAGTCGCTAAAGACATGGGAAGGATACATAAGCTCATCTGAAAAGCTAAACGCTGTCTTGAGAGAGAAAGGAATACAATCAATGCATCTCGTTGGTGCTAGTCACTCTCCGGACATGTGGTATCCTTACCTGTGGATGCTTGGAGGTGACATACTTGAACAGAGAGAGGGACACCCATCAAAGGGCTCGTACTGGTATCCTGCATATAATAGTGAGGAAGGAGTCAGGGCATTGGGATTTCTGCAACAGCAGGTCAATGCAGGCATAAAACCACAACCAAGTCATTTCTGGGGAGAAGAGTTTGCAGATAGGAAATTTGCAGTAATGCCAGAAGGATCATGGTTGCTTGGCACCTTTCCTCGTGAGCAATGGCCAGATATTGAACAGCAGGTAGGCATGATACCAATGTTTCCAGTTCCACAAGAAGGGATGCCAAATGCAACTATGATGGGAGGATGGGTTTTAAGCATTCCTGAAACATCGCAAAACAAGGCTCTGGCATGGGAATTGCTTACAATAATGGTTGAACCTGAAACTCTCACGCCCATGTTAGAGGAATTTGGATATCTTCCTACACAGAAGCCTATAGGCGAAGGTTCCTATGCTGCGCAACTGCGATCATCTATTCCATATTATGACGAGATGATTTCAATGCTAGAAATAGGACATGGTAGACCCAATATACCAGAATATCCTCAGATAGCGGAGCATATAAGACAAGCAATCGAAGAAGTATATTTGGGCGTAAAGGAGCCTGAACAAGCTCTAAACGATGCTGCCGCAAAGTCTGCGAAGGCTCTTGGATGGTAAAAGAACAAAAAATAATAATTATGACGAGGATTCTCAATGCACAAGACATTAACAACAATATCTCGAAGAAGGTTAGAACCGTACCTACTTCTTGCTCCAGCACTTGGAATATTGCTTATGTTTCTGATCTTCCCCCTTTTTTGGAATATATACATATCATTACATGATGTTTCCCTTACCACTATTCTAAAAGAATGGGCCTTTGTTGGAGGTACAAACTTTTCCGACCTCTTTGAGGATCCTGATTTTTACACATCGCTCAAGATCACAGTTGTTTTTGTTGTTGGTTCGGTTGCCCTACAGTTTGGCATAGGCATGCTTATCGCCGTGTTGTTGAACCAGCAGGTTAGAGCTGCAGGAGTACTGCGTGCGATCTTTATAATACCTTGGACGGTTTCTGCAGTTATAGCAGGGTTTTCATTCAGATTTATCTTCGATGACAACTTTGGCATACTAAACTATGGTTTGCAAACCTTAGGCGTTCCGCCGATTAGCTGGCTTTCTGATCCTTCCATTGTCATAGGCTCTGTCGTAATCGCAAACATGTGGTACGGGGCTCCATTTACCATACTTTTTTTGACAGCAGGGCTCCTCTCTATAAATCCGGTCATATACGAGGCAGCATTAATAGATGGAGCAACAAAACTTCGAAGGTTCTTCCACATAACGCTTCCATTGCTGAGACCATTCATAGTTATAAACTTGATATTGATCACTATGTGGTCTGTTAATTTTTTTGATTTGCAGCTTATCATGACTGGAGGAGGACCGCTCTTTGCAAGCACGACTGCCTCACTTTACATGTACAGACAAGCGTTTGAATTCGGATTTCTTTCCAAAGGAGCTGCGGCAGGTATTCTCCTTCTAGCGATGAACCTAGCGCTAGCATACGGATACGTAAAATTATTGAGGAGGTAAAAAAAGAGATTGCAGAAAAAAACAATGACAATGACATCCTTATCATCTGTTAAACATATCAGAATAGGCTGGTTCTTTCCTGAACGAGGCATAATCTACGTTGTAATTGCAATCTATCTGTTTATTACGTTGGCACCATTAGCATGGGTGCTCTCTACATCGTTTAAACCAAACGAAGAGGCGGTTGGTTTTCCACCAACATTTTTACCAAAAGATCCAACTCTTGACAACTATGCATTTGTGCTCACAGATCCTAGCCTAGTTAGAAGTCTGATCAACAGTTTTGTTGTTAGCATAGGAAGCACAGCTCTGAGCGTTGCCACAAGTGCATTGGCAGGATACGCATTTGCCAGGTACGACTTCCGGGGCAAGAATGTGATAATGAGCATTATTCTGGGGATCTTTATGATTCCTATTCTCATAAACCTCATCCCGCTGTACATAATGCTAGGCAACATAGGCCTGCTTAATTCACTGATTGCATTAATACTTACATCCCAGATCTTGATTATACCACTTAATATATTTCTGCTCAAGAACTACTTTGAAACTATTCCGCGGGAACTTGAAGAAGCTGCATTAATAGATGGCTGTTCGAGACTTGGCGCATTGCGACACATTACGGCACCATTATCTATGCCTAGCTTTGCAATAGCCGCTGTCCTATCGTTTAGGTTCTCGTGGAATGAATTCATACTTCCAATTGTCCTAGCGAACAGAGGGGATGTTACGGTATTCCAAGTCGCATTGTACCAGTTCATTTCACTATATGGAATAGATTGGGGCTATCTTACTGCAGGAATAAACCTTGCACTTATTCCTGTGCTGGTTCTGATGCTGATCTTTCAGAAACAGATGATCAGAGGTTTAACTCTTGGAGCAGTAAGAGAATGAGTAAAAGTCATCTGATAAATGGAATGTTATTCAAGATGAAGTAATAATACCATATCATCATGGATTTGACTGATGAACAGGGGCAATTATCCAGCCATTCATTCCTATTCCACCACGGCGTCCTAAATGTCCCGGAACCTTTAGAGTTTGTTGAACTCCTCTACGTGCAAAAAGCTCGAATCCCCTGGCCCGCACTCTGAAAAACTTAAGCTCAACCTCCTTTCTTACATCTATGGGAAGTTTGAACCCTCAAAATGGGGTAAAGAATTCAAATCCTACTCCTTATCCTTTCTAAAAATCTTATATCAAAATCTTCAAAGCTAACAATTACTGAACCCACCACCACGACACAACCAAATCCCACTGGCCCCACTACTATGACTTGTTACTATAAACTTCACTCTTAACAAGAATTGAGCAACAACAAGTCAAGGGATTTTCTTGTCTATAAGAGCTTTGAATGACGGAAACGGGTGAGCACCTGACAATACTTCCATTTCTGTGCCGTCACTCTTGAGAATCAAAAATGAAGGCGTCGTCTGAAGATCAAGCTCTTTAACCAATGCAAGGTCCCTATCTACATGTGATTTGTATTTCTCGCTGTCGAGACAAGAATCAAATTGCTGGCGGTCAAGTCTTACTTCTGATGCAAATTCCTTTAATGCTTCTCTTTGCCTGCCCAGCCAGAGTTTTCGCCCTGCTGGTTCTGAAATAGGGCATCATGATATTCCCAGAATTTGCCCTGCTCGTTGGCACATTCAGACGCAAGTGCAGCTGAAAGGGAATCTTCGCCCAGCCGGGGGAAATGTTTGAAAATCAAGGCTATCTTTCCTGTTTCAACATATTCCTTTTTAATTTCTGGTTCAGTTGATTTTACATATCTTGCACACTTGGGACATTGAAAATCGCTAAAGTCCACTACTATGACAGGAGCTTCTGGGCTACCAAGAACCGAGAGCCGCCCTCGTTTGTTGAAAGAGATCTCAGAGATAACTGGTTATCCGAACCGCTGCCGCCTTGTTGTTCTTCTTCATCATCTGCATGAACACCGCCATCGTCGCCGGACACTGTCTCTTCTTCTGCACTGTTTCCGTCAATCCCGTTGCTGGCTGTTGTAGGTTGTACTAATTCTTCATTACTCTCGCTCGCAGGCAATATCCTGTAGATACTGCCATTGAGAGTCAGTACATAGAGAAAACCATCCGGCCCTGTTTCAATATCGGTTATGCCACCACTAAAACCGGTACCAAACACGATTTGTGATAACTCTTGATCATCGTCAGCTACCCTATCTGCCAGAAAATTATTTTCTAGTTTGATGCCTGTTCGTGTATTGTTTAGTTCAAAATAGTATAGGTTGCCGTTGTTGTCAGAGTCGCCGACAAAGAGATTGAACGCGTATTCAAATCCAAGCGCTGTAGAATTAAGAAATTCAAGATCAGCGAGTCCAATGGAATCCTTCCAACTAAATATAGGATCCCTGTATTTTGAGCCATCATAAATCACCAATTCTTCCTCTATGCCTGCTTGCGTTATATTAGAACGCGATGCTGGCCCCATAACTTTTTGCCATCCGCTGTTGAATCCTGGCTGAACAATGTTCATCTCATCGTAGGCATCCGGCCCATTTTCAGTATCCCAAAGAAATCCGCTTATCGGATCTACTGCCAGCCCAAAGCTGTTCCGTATCCCATAAGCATAGTATTTTTG
Source organism: Nitrososphaera sp. (assembly GCA_036566425.1). Classification (GTDB taxonomy): domain Archaea; phylum Thermoproteota; class Nitrososphaeria; order Nitrososphaerales; family Nitrososphaeraceae; genus Nitrososphaera. The sequence goes on along the minus strand of DATCWI010000006.1, from coordinate 18,440 downwards.
CATCTTCTGGTCAGCGCTGTTGAAAAAGGGGTTGTCGGCCACAGCAGACCCGTCTTGTCTTATGCGAATAATGACAGAAGTGTCGTCAGCAGCCGAGCCTTGGCGTATATTCTGCAGCTTGCCGTCTCTGTTCAGTTCACCTATGACTGCATATAGGTTCCCATTTCTGTCGACTTCAAGCTTGCCGCCGTTCTGATCTGGCCCTGGCTCTGCAGGAAGATCCAGAACCATAGTGGCGTTGGCTAGTGTTTGATTTTCCGGGTTCCATTCGTATCTGTATACTCTATTTCTTATCTGATCCTGCCCATTTGACTCTGTAAAGTACAAAAAGACAAATTTAGCATCGGGCGATGATGGCTTGTTATCCATTGTGGCAACTCCAAGAAGGCCTCTATCGCTGGCATTATCAACCTGAACGCTGATTATTGGCTGACTTTTAATAGCGCCATTGATGACGGAGATTAAATCTCCATTGTTCTTCTGAGTAACCAAGAGCGAATTGTTATCAAGGAAGCTCATGCTTGTCGGGAAAAGTAACCTGTCAGCAACCAGCTCGACTCGCAGATTTCGGTCGTTTACTTGTGGAAGCGACAAAGATCCCTGCTGTCCAGATGCGGGTATTGTGACATTAATACTGCCCAGAAAACTGGTGGCGGGGTAAGAACATAGAAACAGGATAACCGTCGCGTATCCTACAATCGCACTTTTAGACAACAACAATGCTGAAATTAACATAATCAAATTTGCTAATAATGGTTTTTACACCAAATGTAATACTACATTTTTAAGGTGAAGCTAAGCCGCGGATCTCTATTTTCGGGTTCATCAATAAGTGTCATATCAAGCACGTGTACGAGCTGCTCGTCACTGGGATTCTTCCTTGTGTCAACGTTTGGGAGTGCAGGACTTTTGGCCTCTACAATAATGTCTAATTATCAAATACCGCTGAGGCTTTTATCTGTAGGGCTTTTAGTGTGGGCATTGTATTCAGTAAGCAAAAAATTGACTAAAAGTTGCACGGTAGCTATGATTCGGGCTCAAAAGAAAGCAAATGAAGGTGGACATAAAAAACTGTATCAAAAATATAAAGTTCAGGCAGTGTATATATAAACCCACTATTGTTATAACACCAAATCTCGCTGGTCCTATTATACTATTTGTTTCAATATTATCAAGCGTAGGAAAAATCAAGGTTGGGAGAGCTGTGAGGGAATACTACTACTACTACTGTTCAGGATGACTTAGGTAAGGTTCAAGCAAACTTAAATCCTAGCTTCTAATATGATCAAAAAGTTGCATTTTCATTGCTTGAGATATTGCATAGTATGGATGTTGAAAGCGTCCGTATGATTTAATTCATTATGACCAAAACCCAGATATTCAATGACAACAGAAAAGGCTTATGCCGTAGATAGACATAATTAGATTGATGTCTTGTGAAAATAAGTCTGACTCTAAATTTGGTGGCATACCTTATATACAGTATTTTGACCATAAAATAAATGACTAAATCATATGCACTATGACGTAGACGATATAATTAGAGAAGCGATTGCCAACAGAAATGTAATTGAATTTTCCTATCATGGACATGACAGGATAGCAGAGCCGCACGTTTATGGCATCCATAATGGCAGAAAGCAAGTTCTGGTATACCAGACAGGTGGCAGCAGCGCATCGGGCGGCTTGCCAAATTGGCGCAGGATTAATGTAGATGAGATAACCTCAATCCGAATCAAACAGCAAAGCTTCTATGGGCAGCGGTCTTTTCCATCTGGTGAGCATAGTAGCTTTGATGAAATCTTGGCAGTTGTCACAGTTAGAGATGAAGTGGCGGAATAGCGACGAGATCAGTGTTGTTCACTATATACCTACTGACAAAGTAGTGGTACGCTAGCTACTAGCCTAAAACCCTCTTTTGTCTCAAGAAATAGCGGGTCGCTTCGTCTACCTTTATGTAGAATTGATTAAAGGAGAGTCTAGATGATTCACCATTAATTTCAACAGCAATTCTCGCAAGATACGGCAGCATTCTAACCCAATTGGGCCCATAGTAACGACTCTTCATCATTGCAAATTTGAAAAGATCATTAGACGTATTGCAATATACCGTATTTGGAGGGACGAAATATATCGGTCCTTTTTCATTGCCAAGATCAGCATAGTCCCATCTAATGTTTGTGTCACCGTTGTTGCGATCCTCAGTTGCTGATCTCTTCCCTTGGCTATCTTGAGAATTTGAGGACCTGAAACTACTAGGCAATTTCATTGTCTTTACATCATTTTTTCCTGTGACAGGAGGAGTTTTGGCTCTGCTACTGCTACTACCATGATTTAAATTCATGTTCTTGTAGCTCTTTACGCTCACCTTCATGTCCTTGATGTAGCTTTTCAGTAGTGTGTTCAATTCTTTGCTGAGTAATAATTTGTGCTTGTCGATGGCTATCTCTCTTAACGGAAATCTTGTAACATACCTTCGTAACCCACTTATAAGCTCCTCATAAGGTTCATTTTGGACAATGTTGTTCCTCGATGTTTCAGGGGTAAGCGCGTTACAATTCACCCATCCAGAAAAATTTCGTCTTGTATCGATTTCGACACTGGTCACAAATACATGATCAATATATACATCAACAATGCCCTTTCCTTCCTTATCGGCTTTCAGGTTACCAGTGACAGCAGCGCTGTTGGATTTTTGCAACATGAACAGTAATGATTCCTTAGGATCAAGGGTTGACTTTGGCTTTATCAGCTCCCCATTGACTGTTATCTTGGCCCCTTGTGCCAAACGCAATCCAAATACTTTTTTCAGATAGGTGACAACTTCTTTCACATCAACTCTGCATGTGAGTTGAGTTGTCGTTATCCGCGTACCTACATGATCGACAAATGAGTTGCTACGCTTTCCATAAACAGGCTTGCTAAACCCTGCCAAACTCATGTAAAACCTCATTCCAATCCGTTGATTGTTGGTCTCAAAACAGACAGAGTTTCCAAGATTCAACAACGAGAGTTTTCCTAAACCCTTTTCTCCAATCACTTCATCACTTCTTGATTTCTTTGAAGCTTGGCCAAACTTGCGGAACTCATCATAGTCTCTTATGCCATCTCCCCAATCCTCTATTACTATCTTGTCGTTTCTTATAGCAAGTGCTACCTGCTTGCTACTCTCGTCAAATGCATTAGAGACTGCTTCTCGGAAGGAGTCAAGCTGCGAGCTATACACGCGTGTAGCAAGCTCGGGAATAAGGTCCCTTCCAATTTCGTGTGGATAGATAGTAGTCTGTGCCATTTTCTTTTTTTAGTATCGAAATCCATCATAGACTTATATGCTGCAAGATTTGGAGAGCCGCTGAAAGTGGTGCAGCTACCAATGGATTTCCTGATGCAAGAATTCATTTCGTTTTTCAATATATTAACATAGGAGTACTTTGGGGGAGAGGGGGGTCTAGAACAGACATATATTGTGCAAAACAACTTTGTGTCTCTAGCGTCTTCATGGACTTGATTCCGATGACAAAGCAGAAAATTTTTGTACACCTGAAATTTCATCTTCACCGCCTCCGCTGGATTCTATGGCCTTCCTAACGAGTTCCAATACGTTGTCGTCCCTTGTATCAGAGACATATATCAAATAGATAAGAGCAGAGTCCTTTCCTTGGACTTTTCGTATCACCCTGCCAATCCTCTGGACTATCTGGTTCATGTTCGACGTCGTTGCAAGAATTATCTCAATTCTTGCTTCAGGGACATCATACCCAATCTCTAATGTGTGAACAGACAAGAGTGCATGAAAACGCTTGCCCCATTCTGACAGCAGTTTTTGCCTTCTGTACGAAGCTGTGCTACTGTCAATCAATGCAGAATCTATTCTCCTTGCCTTGAGCAAATTCTTGAGCATCCTAACTGATTCTAGGGTTTCGCTAAATACCATCACCTTCTGGCCAGCATGTTCTTTCTCGATCAATTCTACTGCTGCATTCAGCTTGTTATACGCAGAGGCCAGAAGCTGTTTTCTCTTTTTGACGTTTACAAACCACGCTCTTGCCTGCCACCTTGGGAACCCAGTCTGCTGCATCAGAGCCATCATATCTTTGGCATCATACCTCTTAAATCGCCTTGAGATATTTCGTATCTTTGTACCGTACTGGTCATAAAGTTCCTGCTCTTCTTCTGTTAGGGATACCTTGATAGGACGTACAATTGGCCTTGCCAGCCTTTTGTCTAGAACCGCGTCTTTGATGAGATATTTCCTAACAGGAGGAAGAAGTGTCAGAATCGAAGCATTTCTTAGGTCATTTTCATCTATTGTTGCAGTCAATCCAAGGAGCGCTTTCTTACCATTACTATCATCATCTTTGGCGGCATCAAATATTTTGGAAAATGCGCCCCTTGCTAGATGCACTTCGTCAAAAATCACCATCTCAGCCTTCCTTATAACCTCCAAATTAGCAAGAGCGCTATGATAGGTGGCAATTGTTATCTCGTTTATCTGCTTTTCTTCTCCAAAATATCGGCCTATTTTTTCCGGAGATATTCCATACCTAACTAGCCTGTCGTAATTTTGGTCTACCAAGACAATTCTCGGGACTAGAAGAAGAATGTTAAGAGCCTTAGCTGAGTAGCTCTTGATACCTTTTTTAAGTTCAGCTCTTCTTTTGGCACACTCAAACGCTATTTCGGTCTTGCCAGTTCCGCTTCCATAAATGATAGAACCTCTGTATTGATTATTCACCCAGGCTTGCACTGCCTTGATCTGGTCAGGCTTTAGCACAAATGGAAAGGAAAGATCATTGATAGCTGGATGATCTGGGACACTTGAACTGGCATCAGAAACACAATAACTATCAGCATTATTATGATGCCACTCCTTACCACCACCAATGGCAGTAAAGGATGCCTCACCGGCCTTTTGACTACTTACGAGGAGCAGATCCAAGGCAGATATGAACACAATTTCCTGTCTTACCTGTTGTGAACTCGTTTCTTTCTCCATGGAGGCAAGCCTTGGAAGTGCGTTCATATTAAGAAAGGAGTACGCGAGGGAGAGGGGGCCTGTAACATGGTTCAATTTGCAGAGTATTTTTTCTTCTTCTTTGGCGTTGTCAAAAATATTGTGCGTTTCAAGAGACTAGAATTGAAGAAGCCCTTTGCACCTTGGATATGGAGACTTTCGTCATCAGAAAAATGGACTGATTGACTGAAAAGCAACAACAACAACAACTTCTATTTAGCTATTTTTGCAGGAATTTCACGCAATCCCCTACTTTTTTACTACTTGATGCTAGTTCTATGATCTGCCGCTCTCTATTGTTTTCTGTACAGTCCCTCAGGATATTCCACTTCTTCCTTACCTTTGAAGCTTCCAGCAACCTTCTTGCTTAGTTCTAGAGCGCGCCTTGACTTTTTCGGGTCAGTCTTTTTGAAGAATACCTGCAATGCGCGCAGTTCACCTACAGCCTTTTTCTCGCCTACTTCTCTTGCACGCTCAAATGCTATTCGCTCTTGTTCAGCTTCCGAGCGGTCAAAGAAACCCGGTCCTCCTAGCGCGCCTTCTTCTAGTGGTGGAACAACCTTTGGCCCTCTGCCAGCTTTGCCACGGTCACGAATCTTAAATGTTGATGGTTTTACCCGTGCCAGGCCGACCTTTACTTTCTTGCCTCTTCGTGTTGCTGTATAGCCCTTTCTTCTGTATCCTTTACGACGGACAGTTATCTTTTTGATCATAATTGTCTAACCTTGTCTTGTGCTTGGTCATAAAGGTACATAAAACTATCATAAAATAGCATATAGAGTTAATAATATGGCTTTTCTTTTTTGAAGCAAACCTTCTCTGATGCTAACCTGTCATTTACTCATATAGGTACTCGACACATAAAGTTAGCCAACAATAACAGAACCCCTTTCAGACCAGCTCTTTTTGATATACAATCTGGAATCAGTCACATCAGCAGTCCGTTGTTCTAGCTTGCAGTTCGACTTCTTTATCTAAAATCGATTATTAAAATATCTTAATAATGCCAGGCAATAGTTATGTTATCAGAAAAAAGAGATTTGGCATCAGCAGACGAAGAATGTGTGTGTGCGTGTGCGTGCATGCTGCCAGCCCCGATGCTCCGACGCCAATGATAAGTACCGCTGCTGCCAGCCCAGTTACTACTTTTCCATTTGATGGCATATCTCTCTACATGCTGTGCAACCAAATTCAACGAAGCTATCCCTTTAAAGAGATAGATTCTAGAAAAGAGAAGTGGCATCCTAGTGGCCTGCACTATAATGATTTTTCTTCTCCCAAGTAGTGTGTCATATTCTTTTTAAGAAAGAAGGAAAAAAACCCTATCTCATTTGATGTCCTGTCATTCTTTGCAGACAGCTCTCTTATCCATAGTTGAAATTCAGCTCTGGCTACTATTATTATATCGAACAACAAATCTGCCGTCAGCAATTACTGCCTCAATCGTTTTTGTGTTGCTAATATTTTCCAGAGGATCTGCATCAAGAATTATCATATCAGCTTGTTTTCCAAACTCTAATGTACCTACTGTACCATTAATTCCAAGAGCCTCAGCCCCATTTTGGGTAGCAATATCTATAACTTTCAGAGGGTGAATGCCTGCTTCGACTAGTAGTTCCAGCTCGCGATGGAGGCTTGCTCCTGGCACTAGCCCAAAATTTGGTATGTCTGAGCCGGCCAGTATTTGTACTCCCCTATCATGCATAATTCTTGTTAACTGCAATACTTTGGTCCAACGAAGCTGATTCTGACGGTCAGAAAAGCTGCCGGCGCCATCTTTTAGCATAGCCTCATATATACTCAAAGTAGGATCTACAGGCACATCATTTTCTACTAAGGCATTTATCATTTCATTAATTTCCGGACTGTTTAGGTCTACCAAATCAAGCCACAGGAAATGGCTAAAAGGGTTCCCACCATTTTCATAGAAATTTTTCCGCGCATCTCCTGTTGTTGGCAGCAAATATGGACTCACTGGCAGTCCATGAGTCAAAGCATCAATTCCAAAGTTTGCAGCATCTGTCCAGCTTGTCATATACAGATGCCCTATGACTTTTATCTCCTGGACGTGAGCTTCATCTATAGCGGCTTTTACCAAATCAGGGGGCAGACCAACGTAAAGTTTGACATAATCTACTCCGGCTGCTGCCTGGTTGCGGACCTCTTCTCTTACTTCCTCTTCGCTGCTGACTTGCTTTTCTACAAATGGTATTGGTATTTGCGGGCTGTCAATCAACCGACCCGCAGTAAATATTTCAGGTCCTTGTATGTTGTCTTTAGACACGTTTTGCTTTAAAGCCACTGATTCAGCAGTAGGACCACCAGGATTTCTTATTGTCGTAACTCCGTAATCCAAAAGCATCTTGAGCATATCTTCTGATAATGTCTGATTATATAAGGGATCTTTTCTGACCCCGGCGACATGCGCGTGCATATCAAAAAGACCTGGTATAACATACTTTCCTGTAAGATTTAATAAAATATTCTTTGATCCATTGGTGTCACCATTATTGTTGCTGCTACTGCTGCTGCTATTAACAAAAGACAACAATTCATCATGATGCCCAGTTTCATTAGTTACTGCAGCAATTTTGTCACCACGGATAATTATAAGGGAATTTGGTTTTGGCGAATTGGCAGTGCCATCTATTAGCGTGACTCCTTCCAATACCAATAACGGCTCCTCCTCCTCCTCATCATCATCATTTGTTGCATGCGACGATAATAATATTGATGATGTTGGTGTAATTGACGACAAATCACCAGCAAATATTACAGTGACGGGACTAAAAGGCAATGGCAATAACAACAATAATAGTATAATGAGTAGGCAGTAAAGAAGAATGGCATGGCTGCTATGAGACGCATTGAAAAAGAAGAGACCTTTCTTAAGACCTTGGAAGATCATGATCGATATTGTTATAGGCTATGGCAATGAATCCCATTTGAATTTTTTTGCTCAAATGAGTGCCTACTTGATGCACATATACAATTATATTATCATAATCTGAAAGGCTTGAAGGGCAATTTCGTTCTTTGCCCGTCGGCAATTACTGCCGTGTTGTCATCATCACCGTTACTACTACTGGTAATGCAGTCAGCAGCCATTACATCACTTGTTAGCCTGTGCAGATCTTCACAGTTATTGTTATCAGCGGCCGCTGCAAGTCGCTCTTCAAGAGGGGACACTGGATGATGCTCCCATATCTTGTGGCGTTCAACCTCTGACTTCCTCATAAACGACTTGCCGCATTTTTCGCATCTTTCTATTGTCATTCTTATTTCCTTCCTAGCTCCGCTGCCGCTTCCTTTCCTCTGTCCGTCATCTCCAGTTGTACATCGCTTAGGCTTTCCATGAACTTTAGCATCCTCTGCTGCGCCAGCCATGCTCGGGGTATAGACATTTCTAGCAAACCTATCACCAATCCTCCTATTACATTTCTTGCCTGTTTCATCTAAAATCTCTTGATCTTGTTCCATCCTTCTACTCTTTTTGCTCTGTCACGCTTTGCAGCTGTTGAAGAATATTAGTGGTAGTATCGCCATTACCATCTTTACAAGTATTGAGAACATGGTTGAGGTTGTTGTTGTTCCGTTGTTTCTCTCTCTCCTCATAACGCAAAACTAAGCACCGCAACAATGCTAGTCATGGGTTGAGTAGCAATTAATGCATAGAAGGGATAAAAATCTGATTTTAGCCCTACAATATGAATTATGCATATACAACTTCAAGATAGGCAAGATATTATATTGTATCTAGACAGGAAAAAGCAATCAGAAATTTGATGCTTACCAAAAATGTTTGTTTGTTTGTTTGTTTGTTAGTTTTAACGCTCATTGTCAGCCAAGCTAGGAAGGAAGAGACTGCGTGAGCTAAGCTAATCAGTCTATCTAGAGACATATTATAGCAACTGTGTATGAGGCTCACAATCTATCGACTAACCCTGGACGCGCAATTCTGGCAGAAATCCTTCGCCTTAGCATCAGTATCTGCAAGTGAATTGCTAAAATGCATTACACATGTATGCATTGGGCAATGCCCAAGTCCAAATGAATGTCCAAGCTCATGTACAGATTCTTTAACCACTCTCTGAATGAATAGATCCTCATTCTTTTCTAGTCCATAGAACTCCTGCGTCAACCTCGGTAGGTAGACGGCCGCTACCTTGCCATTCATGTGTGCCTGACCAAATACAAAATTCAAACCATTTGAATAGGCATCAAAATTGCATACAGCAAGGAATTTGACATTATGGTTTTTGAAAGTAGCAGCAGTATCCAAAAGCCAATCCAACAGCAGATCTGATATGCATTGCCTTCTATGCACATCAATTACAAAGTCAGGAATTTGTCCTATCGACTTTAGAATGCTAATTCCTTCTGTTGGATGGAAGAGGGTATTCAATTGCTCGGCCGTGTATTTTAACAAGGAGTTATCATCCTTGCCATTTACTACTGCTGCTCTATACTGCCCGTCTTTTTTATTCAAAGCAACCAGCTGTAGCAATAGTTTTGACACTACCAATGACAGTACTATTATTGCCACGCTTCCGTAAAATACTGACTATTTTGCAGTTGCCTTTTACTGATATGGCTAAACTCAGTTATTGCGCCTCGCTCCTTTGCCGGGCCCTTTGTTTTGTTTCTTCCATTGATTTTTCCTTGCGTATTTTAGTTCGGCAAAACGACTCCCGCCACGCTTGCCAACTTCATGACTTAGCGGATACGGCTTGCCTCTGTTTTTGGATAGATAGGCACCCTTTTCCACACAAACTGATTTTGCCCTGCTCGTCGGCGTATATACCTGTCTCTCTATTGGAAACCCCTTGCTTGGGATGGCAGTAGCATTGGGTCTACTCATTGACGATAGAGGGCATGTATGTTGGAACACCAGGGTCTCTAGAAGGTTTTCTTTTGTAGCGGTTGCGAAACAGATACTCTGTTGTGTAAGATGCCGGGCTCTCACCAAATTCAAATCAACGCCCTTTATCAAGAAATAGATCAGGTCTTGAGCGATGCATGCCCGGCCTATATTTTGATGATTGGAGCCCGAGGCACTAGGTTTTGGATCTACAGCGCTGTTGCCTTGGTGGGTGCTAACAATACTCTCCTGCACACCTAGCCCCCGTCGATGTAACAAAACCTAAAGCTGCAATCGATGTTTTGCTATTGATTGCTTATCCATTTTTAAAGTACTTCCGCTGCCTCAACTAGGTAATGGATGAGGCCCAAAACAACTTAAAGTCCAAGGTATCTGTATTCATCGGCACAAGCCTAGATGGATTCATCGCTCGGACAGATGGAAATCTTGATTGGATGCAGGAATCAGGCAATGAAGGAGCCAGTGGCGACTATGGATACGAGGCCTTCATGGCGCGCATCGATGCTATTGTTATGGGCCGGAAAACATTTGAGAAGGTCCTGAGTTTTGATGCATGGCCCTACCAAAAGCCTGTCTTCGTCTTGACAAATAGACACTTCAAGATTCAGGCGGAGTTGAGTGACAAGGTCGAAACTATGGCAGGTACACCAAAGGAGATCGTGGATAGGCTTGCCAAACGGGGTCTTCTCCACCTTTATGTAGATGGCGGTCAAACTATCCAAGGATTTCTGAGCGCTGGTCTAGTTGATGAATTGATCATAAGCCAACTTCCTATACTTATCGGGAATGGAATCCCGTTGTTTGGGCCGCTCCCGGCGGACATACGACTCAGACACTTAGGTACGCGTACGTTTCCCGGAGGAATGGTTCAGAGTACGTACAGAGTAGAGAATCGGCATTCTCAAACTTGATCCGCCTCTCTCAGGGGTGCGGCGGGCGGATTCCTCTTGCAATAACTAATAGAGATAGGATTGGGTAAAATACCATAATGGCATAACTCGAGGCGAAGCCTAGGACGCAAGGAGGGAGATTACTTCGTATTGATCAACGATTTTGAAGTATCAATCCACCTGTCGGTCTCAGCAGTCCTGTCGATCATTTTTTCTAACTCGTATAATTCTCTAGGCCCTGCAAAGTAATTATAGACAGAGAATTGGTTTTACCATCAAAACTAAATGATGTGATCGTTGCAGGAAGATCGGTTACTGGTAAGACATAAGAACTATTTAGCGACAGATATAATCGATACGATAAAACTCTTCTACAAGGCGAGCAACATTCTCTTTTGGTACATAATATACGTGTGGCTTTACGGTGTGGGTCAAGTCGATTCTGAAAACATGTGAATCAGATACTGTTCGTGGGTCAGTAAGATAATAAAAAATTACAAGCCCATTACTATAGATTTCTGATGAATATACAGGACAATCCCCAAAGCATGGAGTTCTTTTTAGCTGATTACAATATCGTTTTCCGATCCAGTATAACTACTTGGAATTGGATAGGCTGCAAACAAAGCAATGCATGCACTTTCCACTGCCAATCCTATACATACAGAATAACGGGTGAATCCAATAACCTAAGGGCTATTCTGGAAATACTTTAAGTTTTCAGACTTTCTTAAAATATTTGAAAGTTTCAACTTAAGAAACCTTATATCAAACGTAATTACTGAAATTACAAGATGGTTGAACTTGGCATAGTCGAATATTTTGCCATGGGAGAGGCAGTTGGAATAATTGCTACATTTTTCATAATCACATATTTCTCTAGAAGAGGATTGCAAAGCGTTAGAGTAGATATTGAAACAAAAGTTCTAAATGATTTGGATGACAAGTTGCACGGAGTTGTTGAAGCGGTATTTCACAAGCCAAGTCTTGTTAAGCTAGTTGACAAAACGGATCAAGCAATCGGGTCGGATGAGCTGGTGTTTGCATATTACATCTTGTACATGTGTGCCCATGCATTCCATATGCGTCAGAGAAAGGTGCTAAGAGACAATGAATGGGAGGGATGGCTGCGGTGGATGAGAAGTGCTTTTGAGTTTGGAACATTGGGTGATTATTGGGAAAAGGCGATAGATCCAAAGAAATGGTTCGACCCTGCCTTCGAAGATTTCATCGACAACGAAATAATCAAACGGCCCAAGGCTGCGGCAGGAGAATCCAGATGAGGGCTGAGGAGCTGATGAACCAGTAGTACGCGTTTACCGTCTTGACGTGGCCGCCCTCTGAACTATTTGTAATAATAGCAGTCCAAGATGGGCACCATCGATTCTCGGATTTGATTGGCCCCCCATGATCTGATTGGCGGATATAGAGTTAGGCGTTTGCTATAGTTTTAGACTTTCGGGGTGTCTTTTCATGCCAGCAGCCTAGACAGTAAAATTTCCTTCACTCAGGAGTATCTCTGCTTGTTTTTTGATTTCGCATTTGTCACAAAGTTCCGGCATTCCAAGAGCCTTCCAAATTATAATTTAAAAGACTTGCGGAGAATTTCACTTCGACTATTGCGGTACCTATAAAAGATAGCTCATGAAAAAAGGCGAGTTATAAGCTATTATGGATATTATACTCCAAGAAAAGTTCTTGTAAACCTTCCTTCTTTTCGCTATTCTCAGAGCACCTTCACCTCTTACTGTGAGCCTCTATAGACTATCGTCGTCCGTACAAGGCTTTTTCATATGACAATGACTCAAAATTAAGACCCAGCTCCTTTGCGTACTGATATGACTTGGTTATTTCTTCTGCAGTACAGGCGCGAGAGATGTCATTGTAACGTTCACGGTACTTTGACGATTCTGGGTCACACAGGTTGTCAGGATGGTACTGATCCATAATATTGACTGGCACTTCTGGCATGTTCTTTGCAATCCATTCTAGCACCGGCTTTGTACAACACTCTACATGGTTTGGCATTATCAGATGTCGAATCACCATATCTTCGCCCCAGTCATGCACAAGCCTGAGGTTTCCAGTTACAGTCTCCCAGTACCAAGGGGTCCTTGATATATCAAGCGCGCATTTGCCCGGGCCAAACTTGAAATCTGGCAGCCACACATCCATCATATTGCGCAGGATATTCATCGCTTCCCGGGTCATGAAAAAGTTAGAATTCCATAGCTGTGGACAATTAAACCGACCCTGGTAGAATGCATTCTCTGAATTTTTCTGCCAAGAATCAAAATAGCCGCCACCGTCCGCCTTTACTGATTGTATATAATTAAATTGCCTACGGTCAGGCTTGTTCAGAGAATCGAGCAGACTTATGGCTTCTACAATTGTATGTAGGTGTATTGTTGGTTCGCCGCCTACCCAGTTTACATTGTGGCAACCCTCCATCCTGAGCTGCCAGGCCATCAGGGCTAGGGTGCTTGGGGTTATTGAAATCCCGTTATCCTTGTCAGTACTTATGTCACCATTCTGACAGAATGAGCACCTCATATTGCAGCTCGTGAAGAATATTGTGCCAGAACCTCCGGTTCCCTTGAAGATAAGCTCCTCGCCGCGATGGTGAAAGTAGCTGCCTACCCTTGATGTTGATTCAAGCTGGCAGGTCCCGTGCCTTGTCCCCTTGGAGCGGTCGATCTTGCAGTTCCAGCGGCAAAAATTGCAGTGCGCCAGCATGCGCTTGGCCAGCTCGACATTCAAATCCATAAGGGAGGGGCGACCTTCTTTTACTTTGGGAGAGAGGTTTGCTTCTCCGGCCTTCACCTTTCCCCATACGTCCAAAAAGACCCGGGTCAGCAAGCTGCTTTCACTCCATAGTTCCCCTTCGCTTGCAGACGAGAGGTGATCGAGATTGGATGGTATGCATTTGGCGATCAAGTACTTGGCAGGCATGAGGTTTGTCGATACTGCAAAATACCACGGCATTCTATCTTTGAACGATTCCCAGATTTGCAGGGATTCAAATTGTCTAGCTTGAGATTTCACTTTATCACATTATCGCATCTCTGTTATTTATTTGGATAGCCGACCAAATCGGATCTTTGCGCTCTAGAAATGCTCATAAAGGCGAAAAGACAAGTTCCAAGAACTCCACCTGGATTACGATAAAATGGAAAATATCTCCACTACCAATCAAACATCTCCACCAATGACTCCTAAAATCACGCTCAAACTCACAACAGTGGAGGTAGTGGAGATATTCTTCAGATGATCTTCTTATGATTTCATCTGATATACAAAGTCAATTTTCTTATTCACACAGGTTCTTCAAACGCAATATCAGAAAGCCTTTTTTTATATGATGGTGTATCAACATTATCATATCGCACATTCGGGATGTGTATGACAAGGTGTATGCGTACCGCGAGTCATTGAAATGGTGTGTTGATCTTGAAGGAAGAACAAGAAGGAGACCCAGAGTTAGATAACACGATAGCACAGCTCAATATTGCAGAATATCACGAAAGCAAGTTACGCCGCTTCCTTGCCAACAGACTTGACCGGTCCAATCCTATTGCATTTTCGAAAGGGTCTTCGACGTATTCCTTCGAAGTGGAGGACAAAACATACAGAATCGCCATTGAAGTAGACACATTTGACATGAGACACAAGTCAACAACAACAACAACAACAACTCGCTCTTTGACACAGGCGTTGAAATCTCCCGCTCTTATTATCACGTCCATTCTGTGCTCAGCGATCATCTGCGTGCTAACTCTTGTAAGTCCGTATTGGACTTCTTCCCCTGTGCTCGGAACCTTGTCTGACACAGAGCTAGGGATGCTGGATAGGCAGTATTCTCTGATACTAGATCGTTGTGCTGATGCCTTTATGAACGATAATGATCGGCCAAACCCCCGTAGCTTTGGAGCCCTATACTCTACCTGCAACAAGGCCATTATCCAGTTACAGGAATTTTGCAAAGAACATCAGATGACAACTTGCGAGGATGAAAGAGTAGAGCGAGCTTTATCTCACTGGAAATTGGCCTAAACCCAGGCCATGATGCCTCTTTTTGCAATTCCTTCACTCCATCTGACCAATCGATTAGCCACATATAGTATTTTTTGCTAATTATTTTTGCTCCTCTATGATTCAGCGTATCATCAGGAAAGTAGTCCTGGACTATCATATCAAGAGAAAAAAGTAATAATTCTTTAGAATTTCAGCGCTTTGGCACATCACGGTTCCCATCTGTATGCTATTTCTTTCGCATTACAAGACCATCACAAAGACTAGGACAATGAGGAAAAGGTAAACACTAACAACAAGGCATTTCCGCATAGACACTTCTTGTGACTAGGCCATCCTTTTCCATCTCCTTTAGTCTTGCGGAGAGTATATCTTTTGATTCATCCCTTCTATTGATTCTAAGAATTGGCTGAACCTTGTCTTCTGCTTGCTAGCATGTTTGCATTTACTAGAAGACAAGTAAGTCCTGAAACTTTATTTGAGCTACGCTCGAACAAGAGGCTGGAAAATGACTTCCGACACCACTGAAGATGAGATAAGGCAACGTTCGCGCTTGGAATGGAAGGCCGCAGCCCCAGGCTGGAAAAAGTACGAGAAAGAATTGCTCGCATCGATGACCCCAGTGTCGGACCAGCTCATAAGGTCAGCTGGAATTACCTCCGGTAATATGGTGCTAGATGTAGCCACAGGTGCAGGAGAACCTGCCTTGACCATAGCGAAAGTTGTTGGTCCGGCGGGAAGGGTTACAGGCGTAGACTTGAGTCCTGAAATGTTGCAGACCGCGAAACAAAGAGCTGCTTCCCAAGACATTATGAATGTAGAATTTCGGGCTATTGAAGACGAAACCCTGTCCATGTTTCAGGATAACATATTTGATTCAGTAGTCTGCCGCAACGGCCTTATGTTAATGCCAGACCCAGTTAAAGCACTGAAGGCATTTCTCAGAGTCTTAAAGCCGGGAGGAAAAGCTTCAGTCACTGTCTGGGGATCTCCTGATAAAGCACCCGTCATGTCGGCGGTAATGAAGGCAGTGTCCAAGCATGTCCCCGATATGCAGCAACCGTCGCCGGGGACCCCGGGAGGGCCATTTAGCATCCCCAGTATTGATATGCTGTATAGCTATTTCTTGCAAGCCGGGTTCTCCGACTTTAGCGCTACGACAACTGAAGCACCTGGAGTCGAGACGAATAGTGTCGAAGAATTTTGGCAGGGCATGACAGAAACGGTGGGATTTCTTGTCATTTTGCTGTCAAGGTTGCCTGAGGAGAAAAAGCAGGCGATCAAGAGTGATGTCATACAATCGCTTCGTAACATTTTCCCATCTGGTGGACCCGTAAAGTTCACAGGAGAACTAATTTTGGGGACAGGCACCAAACCCCATCAATAAGCAAAAAATCTAGTCGCCCTCCCCAACTTTAGCTAGCAGCAAAAGCGGTACTTGGCATTGGGCATACAACAGGCACATCATAGCGACTTTACCTACATGCATAAATCCTTCGTTGATGCATATATAGACTTGATATATCCGTATGGTTACCACGAAAATGTTTTCTGAGAAGGAAGTAAAATATCTAAAGTCTCAACGCTTAGCAAGGATATCCACCGTATCGCCTGAGGATTTGCAGCCGGATGTTTCGCCCGTCGGCTTTGATTTCGATGGCGAATACTTTTACGTTAGCGGGTTTAATCTGCCGAAAACCAGAAAGTACAAGAATGTGCTCAAAAACAACAAAATTGCCCTAGTCATTGATGATCTAGAGACCATTGACCCTTGGGCTCCCCGTGGCATCAGGATTTACGGAACAGCTGACATAGTTTCTCGCCAAGGTGGATACATGGATAGAGCTCATCCCTCTTCTCCACCTCCTTCTTACATCAGGATAAAGCCTTTGCAAAAGTGGAGTTGGGCAATCGATGAACCCATTTTCATGAATGGCAAGTTTAATGTCAAAAAGACAGAGGCAAGGTAGCATTCTTATCCAAACCATTACAAATGTCGACATATCCTTACAGGACTCTTCAGATAGGTCAGACAGGAACTAGCAAGACACGCTCTCACACCATGCAGGAAACAGCTGCGCAAGTAGCTGCTGAAGTTAAAAAAATTCTTGAATAGAATAAAAGATTAGAGTCCTTTCATACGAAAAAACGAAAGATGGGCTGAATAACATCATACGACCTCCTACGGTATTGCCATGCTTCAAATTAATCTCATTTAGAGAATGTCTCTAGAGGACGAAAGCAAAGCAACCGCTTAACTACCTTCCTCTTCAAGGTATTGTGCTCAGCGCGGTTCTTCCTTTTGCCTATTTGTTGCCCACATCACACAGACGGCGATGTTTTGCGGGTACTACCAGCCCAAACGCCGCTGCTAGGGCTGCGCGTGACCTGTGGCTTGACGGTGGGCGCGTCGATATTCCGGGTCATTGGGATGCGGAGTTAGCGGCGTAATGGTGTGACCTTCATCCAGATATGAAGGGGTAACGAGGCGAGCACTTCCTGAAGCTCTGCCTCGTCGTCGGCGGCAGCGCGGAACAGCCCAATGCTGCGCCATTCGCCTGGACCGAGCGGCGGGCGCCATAGCCGGACCAAATGATGGCCTGCTTTGGCAAGCTCAGCAGCACACGCACTGCCTCAGCCGCGCGCAATTCATCGACCTTGGCAGGGCTAGTTTCTTCTGGAACCGTGGTCACCATATCGGTGAGGTATTCTATGGGTCTCTCCTATTGCTCGCCACAGTATTAAGTCGTTCTGTCACTGCTTGCTGCGCGACCTCTGTGATTACCGCCTGTGGCTCATCCTCTCATTGCGTGCAGTGGGCCGACAGAAATTGAACTCATCAGCCTTAAGCAAAAGTATGAGAAGAGTCTTTCTGCCAGCGGCTTACATAAGTTGACATCTGCAAACACTATCAAGATCGAATAGTGAACGCAGCTTTGATCGCTCATTCTATTAAATAACATACTATATGCCGTCGCCAGTAACCATGAAAAAAGAGCACCCAAAAGATTTGGATATTGTATGGGTCTCTCTGCACTGATTGCGGCACACACCTTCGCTCTATCATTCAGACATTAAAGAATACAAGTCGCAAAATGACCATCATAATATGGCTGAATTTGATTTAGACACTGGCAAAATTCTTGTTGATTATGCACAATAAATAAAAACTGTAAAGATAGACCCACCCGTCAATGGCTAGAACTATCTTAAAGAATAAAATAACTCGTCGGTAACTTTGCATTTTCTCCCAAAGCTTCATTAGGAATGTAGAACCATTGTATTTATGGCACGCCAGCTAGGCGCACTAGATTGGCTTGTAATTATCGCACTAGTAATCATCGCTGCAATAATCATTTACTTCTTGACGCCAATAGCCCTAGTGATAGCGATTGCTGCGGCTGCCTACTTCATTTATAGATGGTACTCGGGCGAACGAACAGTAGTTAGGTAATATAACACATTACCTCGTTTATCTATCGATTTTTTCATAGATAAATCAACGGGTTACTACCTCAGGCCGACATTGAACTATGTTAAAGAAGTTTTTAATCAGCCGTGACATTGCTATTTCCTAGTATCGTATAACTTGTGGCATACGCGATAATCTTTTAGAGGAATC
>DATCWI010000025.1:0-16018 GCA_036566425.1 Nitrososphaera sp. | reverse complement strand
CTAATACTGGATTTTATTGGAAAAATGGGAGAAGATGGGGCAAACTATAGGGCTTTGGAATGGTTCTTTTCAGACGAAAATGTCAAGAAAGCGTTTACCATGGACTCTAGGGCTTGCATAAGCAATGCTTCTATGGAGTGTGGAGCAAAGATCTCAATATTCCCATTTGATGAAGTAACCAAGCAATATCTAGATCAAAATCCAAGAGCTATGATTAGTAATCAAAATCCTGCTTTAGGCATTGAGCCAGGTCAAGCCGCCGATTACATTGACAAAATAGAGATCGACTGCAGCAACATAGAGCCCATGGTTGCAGGTCCTGACCATCCCGATGCCGTCTATTCAGTCAATGAGATGGACAGGCTAGAAATTGACCAAGCCTTTATCGGATCTGCTACAAATGGTAGGATCGAAGACTTGGAAGTAGCCGCTCGAATATTAAAAGGTAGAAAGGTGCACAAAAACACTAGGTGCATCGTTACACCTACTTCTGTCAAGGTCTACGAAGAAGCAATTAGGCGAGGATATGTACAGATTTACCTTGACGCCGGCGCCGTATTCACAAATGCCACCTGTGGTGCTTGCGTCGGCACTCACCTAGGTGCTTTGGGAGAAGAAGAAATCTGCATATCTTCGTCTTCTAGAAATTTTGTAGGCAGGATGGGCGCTCTAACTTCCAAGGTATATCTCTCATCTCCAGCCACAGTGGCTGCATCTGCCATTGAAGGAAAGGTAGCCGATCCACGGGGGTATTTGCACTGAGCAGCAACGACAAGAACCGTAACACCACAGGAGACTCTTCTACTACGGCCACAACAACCAATTCTAGATCTTCGCCTGTCACACCCACACCTCCGTCTTTGACGCCACCTCCTCCAGTAATTCCAACATCAATTTTAAAGGGAAAAGCATGGGTCTTTGGCGATGACATCAACACAGACATTATCATTCCATTTAAGTTCAAGAGCAGGACAAACGATCCGTACGAAATGGCAAAATATGCAATGTATGGCATTGACCCTGACTTTCACAAAAAGATAGCCAAAGGAGATTTTATTGTTGCAGGAAAAAATTTCGGAGGAGGATCAAGCAGAGAGCAAGCACCAGTGGCTCTGAAATATGCCGGTATAGCAGCAGTGATTGCTGAAAGCTTTGCGAGGATATTCTACAGGAATGCATTTACGATTGGACTTCCTGCTCTGGAAATTCCTGGAATAAAGGATAAAGTAATTCAGGGCGACGAGCTAGGAGTAGACATAGGCAATTTTATTGTTGAAAATCTGAGAACTCGGGAATATGTTTCTGCCAAACCGGTGCCTGAATTCATGCATAAATTACTTCTTGAAGGAGGACTGGTCGAATATTACAAAAAGAATAAACAGTTTCCATGGGATGGCAAAATTGTATAATTTAGCATTGTTGTCTATTAATTAAGGCCGCAATTATTCCAGTAAGTACTATATATTTGAACCCACGACCTCAGCCAGTTTTCTAGGCACTATTCTTTATTGCCTATCTAAAGGGGACAGCTATGGAAGGAGAAATAGAGGAGGAATGAATCTTGCCATAAAGAGACACTTCGAGCTGAACATTAATACGCTTTTTCAAAATGCTTCGCCACGATATTTGGCAGTAAGAATAAGAAAAGCTACTCCAGATTTTCGGAGGTACTCAATTCATAAATAACAGAGTATCGAGGCATATAGATGTCCTGGAACTTGGGTAAACAACAAGGCAATCAACGACAAAAACAACAGGACATACATGCTCAGGAAGTTAGGATAGACTTTTCATTCAAAAGAGAAGTGTTCTTTATCATTGCTGGAGCTCTTATGGGCGGTATTGCAATGGCTTTTCCACTGACTTTTCTTTCAGGGATCAACGAATCAGGATATGATCTTACATGGATAGTATTTGGACATATAGTTGGTGTTAATTCGCCCATAATTGCTAATGTTATAGCAGGATTCATGATTCACTTCCTAACTGCTACTTGTATTGGAATAGTCGCTGGAGTTTTTCTCTATAAGACAAATATTCTTAATATCAGCAAGCCTTCAAATGGTTTGCGCTACGGGTTGTTAGTCGGTGTCATAGTTTATCTAGTTTTTGCTATTCCAGTAGAGCAATTTGTATTAAATCAAGAGTTCAGACGTGCTGGTGCATCAGAGTACCAAATCACACCCTTGACCAGCAATAATGACATAAATCCTCTAGCACCCCAAATTAGCACAATTATGATACATCTATTATTTGGGATTACATTGGGATTATTTTCATCGTTCCTATCGATCAGGTTTGGAGCTAGATATAGGTGTCCGCAAGGTTGTGATATATCATTCTCGAGGATTGATACTTTACAAAACCATTCAGAACTTGTGCATGGACAAAACCTATCTCAAAATAGAAGAAGGATTGTTATATTGGGGGGAGGATTTGGGGGCGTATCCGTACTCAATAAATTGCAGGATAATTTCCAAACTGATGTTACTATAGATATCACAATGGTAAGCAAAGACAATTACCTGTTTTTTACGCCGATGCTTTACGAGGTTGCATCTGGAATGTTGGAAACAAGGCATATTGTAACACCTATCAGGACCTTTTGTAAGAGATCGCGATTTTTTGCTGCTACAGTGGAGGAAATTGACTTGCAAAGAAAACGAGTTCTAATTAGATCTTCTTCCTCAGCGTCACCAAAAACGCTGAAAGGTACTCCTAACTATTCCGCAGACATGTTAGGAGATGATTTGAAGTTTCTTGATTATGATTACCTTGTCATCGCTTTAGGTAGCGAGACAAAATTCCTTGGAATGTCTGATATGCAAAAATATGCATTCACAATGAAGAATTTGAATGATGCCATAGTTCTGCGAAATCATATTATATATTTACTTGAAGAAGCAGATCAATTACCGATAACAAGAACAACGACTGAAGATAGCAACGTTAATAGAAAAGAATTACAATCTAAACTTCTAACAATCGTAGTAGCAGGCGGTGGATTTGCAGGTGTAGAAACTGCAGGTGAAATAAATGATTTTATCCGGAATTCCGCAAAAGAATATTACCATAATATAGACTACGAGAATATACGAGTCATATTAGTTCATTCAGGGAATAGACTCTTACCTGAGATGAGCGAGAAATTGGCAGAATTTGCTTTACACAAACTCAGGAATAGTGGTATAGAAGTTATTCTTCGTACTAAAGTTATAGGGGCTACAGAAGATAGTGTCAAGCTTAGTGACGGTGCTATGATATTTACTAAAACAATAATTTGGTCTGGTGGAGTATCACCTACAGCTGTAGTGTCTTCACTACCATGTGAACATGAGACCAAGAGCGGGAGAATAGTTGTAGATAAGTATCTAGAACTACCTGAATACAAAGGTGTTTATGCACTCGGCGATTGCGCCTTTATCATAGATCCTAACGAGGGTACTCCTTATCCACCTACAGCTCAGCACGCCATTAGGGAAGGTTTGGTAGTCGCGAAAAATCTCATCACAGAAATAGAGGATAAAACGGATCGCAAAGAAGAATTTAATTACAAGACTAAAGGCATGATGGCTACGATAGGAAAGAGGAGTGGTGTGGGCGATTTATTGGGTATACAGGTGCAAGGATTTTTCGCATGGTGGTTGTGGCGCAACTATTACCTTGCAAACCTTCCAACAATACACAAAAAGGTCAGAGTGTTAGCTGACTGGATATTAGATATGTTCTTTAAACGCGACGTAACTATGTTCAGAGGGCTTGTAGAAGAAAAAAATGCCGAAAGTAAAAGAACCACGCTTTAGTTTGCTTAAAGGTTTGATTCTTTTAGACAAGTTTTAGTAGAAGCGATCGAGGCGTGTCTATCCAAATATCTGTCTGGAGTTACCCAAGCAAGCTAGATTGCTTGATCCAAAACTATTGCCTGTTACAGGACAGGAGCAAGCAAAGAGGCTTGTTGAGCTATCTCTGCAGCATTCGTAGACTGGCGGGTGCAGAAATGTGGGCAGTGCGATCACTCTGTACTGCAACGCGATTATGTCGACGCAATTTTTTGTGTTACCTACAGGAGAGACTGTTTGTCGACAAACGGGAGGATATAGCACTGGCATTGCTGCTGAATTTGTCCGACAATTACCAAAAACAAGCCTGATTTAATACCGTAGTTAACCGGATTGATAAAAATGGACCGGGTGGGATTGGCATCGTGTACTTGTAGTTGCATGGATCCGATTTCATTGGGTAGGCTGCGCCCCCGAGGTTTTCAGGGTCGTGTCTTGGTCTTGGGAGATCTGCAAAATTGTATATAAAATATACATACATTCGTTCGAGCTCCCAGTAATGGGATGGTTGAAGCGTGGCCGTTCCATGATACCGTCACCGCGATAATGCTGTGTATGTATGCGTCAACCCTGGCCTATTCGGAGGGCTCATTGTGATACCAGACCAGACTACTGCTCGCCCCTCCAAGCTTTTTGCTGTCTGACTGTCTCTTAGAACTTCTTTAATTGATGGATTTGTAATCATATATTGTGAGTTAGAAGAGATATGTCTGACATCATTCCAAACTGGGAGGACATAATCCACAAAAACGCTAGGACAAGCGATGGTGGAGATGCTGGCAACGTGGTTGAAGTCGAAGAAGATACCTTGACTCTTGAAAGAGGACCTACTGCAGAGTATGTCATTCCAAAATCAAAGGTAGAAGGGTTTAATGGTGCAGAACTGTCCCTAAGTGTTTCCTTGAAAGAACTAAATAGTCAGTACAGAAGGAAGTAAAACCGGAGGCTTTACAGAACCTAAGCCCACATCTTTTTGATAAGAGAGACAAACACAGACACTCTCAAAAAAATCATATGGTTGCTTGAGCAACCGATAATTGGAAAGTATTATCATCGGTGAAGGCCTGTAAATATCATGTTATGCCTTGCTCTTCTCAGAGTATCTCTCTATGTCTCCGCAACATACAGAAAAAGTGACCCGCAAATTGTGCGGCGCTACCTTTAACACTGGAAGAGCGTGATAGGCACAACGAGCAGCAGCATCCTGAAGAAATGGCAAGAAGGAGAAGGGAAAAGCAGAAGAAGGAATAATGACTACTATTGGCAGCTTGCCCAGATTTGAGGTTAACAAAGGTTCACTGGGTATCAAAATTGGAGCAGCTTGAAGACTGTCAAAATAAACAAAAGAAGTAGAGGATCTCTATCCCGTGCAGGGTAGGAGACAATAGTTCTTGAGATATGCTAAGATCCATGGTTTTCTAGTAGCTCTGTCCAAACTTCAGCGACGGTGGGAAAGGATGGCACCGCGTGCCAAAGGCGGTCAATGGGCACTCTGCCAACTATGGCTACCGTGGCAGAATGCATTAAGTCACTTACCTCTGGACCGAGGAACGTGGCTCCTACTATAACCTGATTATCTTCATCAACAATCAACCTTGCATGGCCAACATATCCTTCCTCTTTTAGTTGGGCACCTGGCAGATTGCCGATATCCGAATCAACAGAGCGTGTGTTTAATCCTAAATCCTTAGCGTCTCGCTCGATCAAACCTACAGAAGCAACTTGCGGGTCTGTAAAAATGACTTGAGGTACCATATTATGGTCTGCCTTGGCAACTGACTGACTCCACTCCCCCTTATCATCATCAATAACGGTTCTTCCTCCCCTTGCACGTTCCAGTATGGCTTTGGCACAAGCCCTGCCTTGATACTTGCCTATGTGGGTCAATAAAGCACGATGATTGATGTCGCCAACAGCATAGAGCCAGTCGTTTTCTCCCTCTCGAAGTCCTCCTCGCACAAGGCAGGTGTCGTCAACATCAAGCCATTGTTGAGGCTTGAGGCCAACCGTCTCAAGCCCAATGTTTCCCGTGTTGGGTTTCCTACCTGTGGCCACTAAAAGCTCGTCAGTATCAATCGTAGTTCCATCATCCAGTTCTATTTCGATAGGCCCCTTCGCGTTGCTGCGCTTGACCCGGGTGGTATTCACTTTGGTGCGTATCGAAATGCCTCGCTTTGCAAAAGCTGCGGCCAGTTGCTCGCCTACAAATGGTTCGTACCTGCCAAGTATTCTTTCATGACGTGATAATATTGTTATCTTAGCTCCAAGTGCGGACCAACTATCAGCCATTTCACATGCTACCGGCCCGTCTCCTATCACGACAAGCCGTTGAGGAACTTTCTTGGAGCTGGTGGCATCGCGGCTGGTCCATGGCTTTGCCTCCAACAATCCGGGCACATCGGGGATGGCAGGGCTGCTACCTGTAGATAATACGACCGCATGGCGTGCGACTAGCGCGGCGCTACTACTACTACTACTATCTCCATCAGCCGAGGTCACAACCACGCGCTTGTGCCCATCTAGACGCCCATGCCCTCGCAAGATATGGACGCCACCTTCTTCCATCATGTTTGTTAGGTTGGCATCATCCCAATGATCAACAAAAGCATCGCGCCTTGCGAAAACAGATTCGACACTGAGGTTCCCCACAGCAGCCTGCCGCGCACCTTCAACTTGGCGGGCCTCTGTCAATGCTTCCGGAGGGCGCAGCAAAGCCTTGCTTGGAATGCATGCATAGTAGGCGCAATCCCCTCCGACGAGCTTAGATTCGATTAGAGCAACTGAAAAGCCATTTTTTACAGAGTGTAGCGATACTTCCCGTCCCGATGGTCCAGAGCCGATAACCACTACGTCATACTGCTGTTCTTGGCTCATGAACTTACCTCATATAGTAGATTATCTTCTGGCTAATACAGCTTCTCCCCTTTCTTTAGTTCCTATTTCATAGGCATCAGAGACATCCTTGATAAATATCATACCATGTGCCTCACCTCCCGCATGCTGGCCTAGACTGGTTGATATATCATCAACAATCCTATTCATTGCAGAGTCAGATACAATTGTTTCAACCCTTGTCCTCCTCACATAGTCGGGGGTAATTGTTCTACCTGTCATGTATGCCGGTACCATTTCTGGTACAGCTTCTCGTTTTACTCTGCCCGCACGATTTACATCATAGAAGGTCATGCCACCGACGTTGTGTTTCTTCAGAATTTCAGTGACTTTAGCAAGGTCATCTGTGTGGATGATGACAGATATTTCTTTCATACTTACTCATCGTTATAGACTTAAATAATCTTTTCGTCATTAATTTTTAAAATATTTTTTAGTAAAAAAGACAATTAATGAAATATTTTATTTTCCTATAAACAGAAAGTAAGTGCACGCAAAAAAGAGCTGATCATGATGAGGAAGAATCAGCTCAACATTAAAAGAATTGGCATCACTCATGAAGGAAGCAGCATGCTCTTAAGAAGCAGAGGCAGTATCTTTTCTACCATGGGATTTGACGCTGAAATGCGGCATTACCTTTTTGCTAAACATTTGAATGAATTTTATCTCGTCTGGGCTGGTGCTGTGGATATAGACTCTGGTAAAGCCTGCTTTAAAGTACCCCTCAATTGATTTTATGCAATCTTCAATTGAAGTTGTTATCTGGATGGTCTGTTTGATTTTTTCATCAGGAACTTCTCTATCGGCTCTTTTCTGAAGCCTTCTAGGATCGCTGATGTTGGAACCAAACACATCCTTTATCAGGGTGGCTCGCCAAAAAGTTGCGGATCTGAACGCCTCATCATAATCCTCTGAAAAAGATACCTTGTACTCCACTATCTTTTCTAACGAGTCTAAATCTCTACCTGCTTTTTTTGCGTCCATATCAAAATTACGAATTACCTCGCCTGCTTGTGCCAGTGACAAATAACTTATCACACCATCCGAATATTTTGCAGCAATCTTTGTTGCCATCTTTCCAGTTGCTGCCATGTAGATTGGGATCTTGCCAATCGGCGGAGTATACAGTTTTGCGTTATGAATGTGAAAATATTCTCCATGAAAATTCACAAAACCTTCATCAACTCCTGCTTGATTCCATAGCTCTCTGATTATCCGAATCGCTTCCTTTGTCCTTGTAAGTCTTGCTCTTGCCCTAGGCCAATCAAATCCAAGTGGGGCTTCATTCATTGCCTCTCCGGTGCCTAATCCAAGACCAATTCGGCCAGGATAAAGAACGTCAAGGGAAGCAAATGCTTGTGCAATGATGGCCGGATGATATCTGTAGATTGGGGCAGTTACACCAGTGATGAATTGCATTTTCTTTGTGCGTTCTGCAGCTGCTGCCATCCATGTCCAAGTAAAGTTTCCAAAAGCTTTGTCATGCCACCATGGATGGAAATGGTCACTTGTTATTGTAGAAGTAAAGCCGGCCTTTTCAGCTTCCACTACAAACTCAAGCAACTGGTGCATTGAATATTGTTCTTGGGCGGCCCAATACCCTATGGAAGAAGCCATCATCATCCTCACTCAAGAGCTGGCATGCTTATGACAATAATGTTTGTAATGATGATTCTATTTATCTAGCGGATATTGGCTGATAAGAGAAATCGAAGGGCGGCTGAAGAATTGAGAGAAAATGCTGCCACAGCAATTGATAATCGCAAGCGCTTGTAGGTGAGTAAGAGATACATGCTGTATCGTGCATGAGAGTGTGAACTGACCATGTCTGCACAAATACGTCGTATTTTACCGCGCAAATTAGAACAATAGCTCTGGTAGTACATGAGCCTCACGATGAAATGATGAAGGATGCGATATTAAAGGAAAAAGCAAAAGTTGAACAAAAGGTTGTGATTGCAAATTCTATAAGGATCTCAAGACACAAAATAGACGATCAAATGCGGCGGGCGCAGAGAGCTATTCGTTCTGACATAACTGATATTGTTAAAGAAAGTCAAAAAAGGATAAAAATAGCTCTGGTCGAAGGTTTTGAATACGACCATCTAGTGGTTGCGAACTCGGATCGGTTCCTCAGAAAGCATGCTTTTCAAAAGTTAGACTTTGCTGTGATGTACGTTGATTTGGTTGGGTCCACAAGAATGAGTACAGAGCTCACACCTGATTTTCTTTCAAAGATAATCACGGTATTTTCGCAAGAGGTAGCATATGTTGTCGAAAGCTTTCATGGACTTGTACTAAAATTTGTCGGAGACGCAGTCATTGGTTACTTTCCATTTTCTGGCCAGAAGAAGAACAATGTTGACGACATAGTATTGTGCGGAGAGTCTATAGTCTATGTAGTAAGACATGCGATAAATCCGTTACTTTTACAAATGGGACATAAAGGGGTTGAAGTTAAAATAACCTCAGATTATGGACAGCACACAATTATCCGCTACGGCTCAGACCACGAGAGATCTCATGTGGATATCATTAGTACAACTATGAATCTCGCAGCAAAGATGCAATCAGTCACAAAAAGTGATCAAATGGTTGTCGGGAAGAAACTATGTGAAAGGTTAAGTGGTGATCTGCAAAGAATATTTGAAAAAGTAACGTTTGATGAGAATAGGTGGAGCTATCATAATCTGGCAGAGCAAAAGCCATATCAATTATACATTGTAACTTTCTGATCCAGCTAATCTTTTTTTTGCTAAGAGATGGTACTACTATTAGAACAAGGCTATTTGAGATTTTAAGATGGCATTAAATTATTAAAAACTGATCATTATCCAACGATGTCAATATTCCAAGCCAAAACCTCTTACGATCAGCACTCAGATTAACCATCTTCTTTACGGGCCATATCTGTTCGGGCTGCATATCTTTCCATACGGTCGGAATGGACAAGTGCGCTTACTCTCAATCGCTGACGCTAAAATTGCCAGGCAAAAGCTACTGATGTATCACAGCCCTGTAACTATGTCCATCAGATGCTTGCAGGATGAAAGATTTTCTCTTGCAATATCAATGGCATACAGCAACAGTCTGACACCCCTTTTTTCTTTGCAGCATATATCACACATCTTCGAGCCACTTTACATTTTCACACTGACGGCTGACGCGACTGAATCTATACATAGGCCATTCTTTGCTGTCTGGTTAAGGCAAAAATTTCACACACCCATACAATCATTTTACCGATATTCTATTATAGAATAGATTACAGATATACCTGTTTATGCATAACGCCATAAGTGAAATAATGACAACAAACATGGAGTTCATAGACATGACAGAGAATGCTCAAAAAGCTGCCAAGAAAATGAAAGAAAAGCGCATTAGCTCGCTTCTAGTTGTGGATAATACTAAGAAGAACAAAAAAGAGGAAGAAGAAGAGCCGGTGGGAATAGTAACAGAAAGAGACCTCGTTAATCGCGTGTGCGCAGAGGGAATAAGTGGCAGAGAGGTGAGTGTTAGAGAAATAATGTCCTCTCCTATTGCAACCGTAGAAGGACAAGCAACGATCGAAACTGCAGCAGACCTGATGTTGAGCAATAAGGTTAGACATCTGCTGGTAATAGATGAACAAACCGGAAAACCAATGGGGATAATCGCACCAAGCGACCTGAATAGATACCTGCGGGCTAACACAGATATGGATGAGGTCAACGCAAGAATCCTGAAGACTATTCAAGCGGAAGAAGGGTGGCAGCTATAAAAGCTTGCAAGAACAAAAGAAGCTATTCAGATAATCAAGCAGCTATGGAATCAAGCGCAGGAGTTGATGAAGGTTTTGTGAATTTTCATGGACAATATTTTCGCATTCATAACGTCAAACTATACACTCCACTCTCCAGCTGCATGTGAATCTACGTGGCCGCAACTCGACAGGAGGCAAAACAATAGTTGCTGCGAAATACTCGGATGGCTTGATATCATATTTTTGCGACAAGTTGAAGCTAACAAGGTAATAATCAGTGTTTTCGATTCTACGGCGGAAGATTTAGAATCCTCAGGAGGCAAATAATGAATAAGCTAAATCATCATTTAACAATGAAATACTTAAAATCAAATCTAATAGACTAACCACTAACCCGTGCAGGTTGAAGCTATAAGAAGGCGTCGAGAGGTCACAATATTACCCGCAGCCTAGAACCAGCAAGCAGGATGTCCTAGATCTTTGTTTCGTATTTCTCCAATTGTTTCTTTGTTAGTCTCAGGTACACCTCGTTACCATCAAACCCTTCTACTGTATCTTTTGGAACAATATACTCCTTTCTAGGAGTATCCTGAATCGCTATAGTGTCACCATGCACTTTGACGACTACACCTATACCATCCTTGGTTCTGACACCCTTCTTGAATGGCGCATCCCAATCAACCACGGGAGGATAATTTTCAAGGCCCTTGTTGTGAATCAGAAGATATTGATGTATCTGGAGCCCATACTTGAACGCGGTGATTGCTATTATCAGCTACATAAACATGACCTTGTGAGCCAACAGCAATACCCAGTGGACGGTCGAACTGCCCCTGACCTGTACCTTTAGAACCCCATGATGTAGTAAACTGGCCGGTGCTGTCAAACTTTTGAACACGGTCATTGCCAGTATCAGCTACATAAACATCACCTTGTGAGTCAACAGCAATACCCAGTGGACCGTTGAACTGCCCCTGACCTGTACCTTTAGAACCCCATGATGTAATATAGCCGCCATCACTACCAAACTTTTGAACACGGTCATTGCCTGAATCAGCTACATAAACATGACCTTGTGAGCCAACAGCAATACCCCGTGGAAACCACATACCATTACCCGGGGAACCCCATGATGTAATACAGCCGCCATCACTACCAAACTTTTGAACACGGTCATTGCCAGGATCAGCTACATAAACATGACCTTGTGAGCCTACAGCAACACTCCATAGATAGCTGAACTGCCCCTGACCTGTACCTTTAGAACCCCATGCTCTAACAAATGAATATCGCTGTTGATTTCCTTTTGATTGCTGTACTTCAGGTAGTAGCAGAGGTTGTCGAATAGGGTCTGATTCTGGTGTTGTCGTTGGTGTATCAGGAGAGGAAGGTGTAATTGATAAATGACCTGTGCCGAGCATAGAGATGAGTATAACACCTAAAGCACGTCCTGCAATAGCTATCCATTTCCAGCTCTTTGTACTGCTTAGTCGTTGTTGGTATTCTTCCTTCTCAGTTGTCTTGACAGGTTCTTTCTTAACTTCTTTTTTTATTGTGGAAGGAGGGATGTCTGTAGGTAATGGTAGTTTTGACCCTATTTGTGGTGCTGCTCCTCCTCCTTCTATTATCCTATTGTCATGTCCTACCTTGACTGAAGATCGTGGCATCTGTTGAGGAGGCTCAGTATGAACCGGTTTTGCTTCTTCTGCTGCTTCTTCTGTTTCTCTAGCATCTTGAGCAACAGGAGCAGTATCCTTTATCGTCCAACACACGATGAACATTCGTCATAACTTCAAACCAGCCAATACAATAATCTTTCTCATTCTTTCATCGACTTTTTTCCCTCAAAAAAGGCCTCCCCAAGTATATGTCCAAAGTGTGGTAAAACAACTAAGTTCGGCAGGTACTTGCGATTATCCGTCGTATGGTTGGACTAATTGAACTCTCGCTCTAATTAAGACTTTTCTGGGGGCTGAGCGCTCCCGGCGGTGGTGGGCTGCTTGTTGGTAGTGGCCACCAGCTTGCTTTTCATGGCGTTGAGGTCGGTTATTCCGAAATACTCTTGAAACTTTCTGGTTGTACGGTACACCTTGAGCCGGCCGAGGTTTTCGTGCTCTATAAACTGCAGCTGCTCAAGTTCTTTGATGTGAGAATAGACTTGGCTCCCCCTTATCTGCACCAGTCGCTTTGACGTCACAGGCTGCTCGTATGCTATGTACGACAGCGTTTTAAGGGCAGCAGAGGGGACAAGTGGGTGCTGGGCGAATTTGCGTATGAGCGGCATGTACGCCGGCTTGAGCTGGAACACGAACATCCCGTTGTCCAGCTGTGCTATCTCTATTGCCTTGAAAGCGGATTTTGTCTTCTTTATGAGGTCATTAACGACGCGCAGCGTCTTTTCCTTCGAGTTGGTGCCAGACGCCCTTATCAGCTCGTCAAGCGCAAGTGGCCTTCCGGCAGAATAGAGTGCCGTCTCTACCCTTGCAACAACCTCGTCTTCAGGAAGCGACTCGCGCAACTCAGTAATGAAGAAAAGAATTGATTGATTTATTTATTACTACTTTATTGTTGCTGCTGCTCTTGCTGCGGCTGCGCAGGCGGCTGGCTCAGAGCTATCCTGACGTCGTCCGAGTCCTCTTGCTGCTCCAAGTCGACCCTGCCCCTCGTTGCAAGGTATAGCATGGCGATAAAGCAGCGGGCCGTCTCCACTGAGTCCATCTTCGCCACCAGTGCTTTGAACATCGTAAAGCCGTCCGCGCTCACAATGTCAAATATCATGTCCTCGTAGCCTTGGATAATCTGCTCAAATTTCATGAGGTACTGGTCAAAGTCATAGGCAGGGATGGGCTCTAGTTCCAGCTGCTTCTTTTTTGGCCGCGGGTGCGCAAGCTCCATTATCATGTTCTCAAGCATCTGAAGCAGCTCTTCCATTGACACAGGATAAGTGGACTCGATCCTGAACGGAAGCTCTACGGGGTGGAGCTGCGGTATTGGCTGCTGATGCTGCTGCTGGTTGTTCGGGTCGTCTAGGCCCTTTTTCTGCATCGCTATCTTTTCAAGTGCAAATATGCTCTCCACCTTGAGCCGGTATATCATCGACGACGAGGCTGCCGCAATGCCGCATATCCTGAGATCCTTCTTGCCCGTGGCGTTTATGAGGCGCAGGAACATCTCCAGCAGGAGTGTGACATCAATATTCCAGACGTCTTTTCGCACAAGCATCGAGGGGTTGAAGAGGAGGTTCAGCGGAGGCTGGGCTATCGACTTTTTGGTGTCCACTTGTCCTTCTTCCCCGGACATCCCACCTCAACTGTGTGCTGAAACATGATATAACGCTTCTTGTGAAGCAAATTTACTGCCCAGGTTAGTTAGTGGTTATATTCTATTCAGTCATTGATGTGCTCTTACGAGCGGGTACTTGCTCGTTCGTCGAGCATCGTGTCAAACCATACTCAACATGACATATAGACACCGTGACCTGCTACAGGAGCTATGAAGCTTCTAGTATTATTATTCATCAGTATTTAATACACATCATGTCACTGACAGTGTGATGGCAAAGAAGTCATCAGCAAAGAAGAAAAAAGGACGACGTGGCAAAGCGGGTCTAAAGGCAGGTGCCGGCGCAAAAGCCCGTGTTAGACGTCGGAAAATAGGCGCGGATGTTGGAACGAAAGCAAGCGCAGGAATGTAACACGTACACCTCACTGTGCGCACCAACATCTTCATTTTGTTTTTAGCCACAGAAGCCGTACAGACATTGTCGGTCAGATTCTCGAGGCGGCAAAAACAGTGGAGCAACGAAAACGAAGCTCTTGTGGGGTGTTTTATTATTATTATTATTATTATTATGACAGGTGAATTTATCTATTCAGCAGCTTTAATGGCAGTTACGATCCTTCGTGTTGGCAGGCGCAAAGACAT
Source organism: Nitrososphaera sp. (assembly GCA_036566425.1). Lineage (GTDB taxonomy): Archaea > Thermoproteota > Nitrososphaeria > Nitrososphaerales > Nitrososphaeraceae > Nitrososphaera. The sequence continues at coordinate 1,618 of DATCWI010000025.1, read as the reverse complement.
TGCTAATGAACCTATCGGAAGTACCTAATATCCATACGCAAGAGCTAATGAAGAGCTTTTACGAACAGCTTAAAGAAGGGTACAAAGCATTGGATGCGCTGAAGAAGGCTCGACTTATAATGAAAGAGAAATATCCAAATGCATATTATTGGGGCGCAGTCATATGCCAAGCAGCAAATCCAAATATTGTTATCAACAGCAATTAGATACGTCTGGGGGCTGCTGCTTCGCTTGCCCATGATCGTGTACATGAAAAAGAATTTAAAATCAGAAAGTGTACAAAAACAGATATAGACATTCTGAGGAGTTGCTGACCAAAAATTAATAGAGCCACTACCCTGAACATGTCCGGCAGTCGATTTGTCATAAACTGTGCCAGAACGCAGCTGTAGTCAGCGAAAAGTGTTCATTAATAGTAATGATTTATGCGTAGCACACCAGTGCTGACATCTTTGAAAGTTAGTAACATTTATCTAACCATCGAGAACGAATCTCATATTTTGTTGCATAATGAGAGTGGAAAAAGTTATATCCAAATATACTCCTTCAGAAAGATCCTAGCATAATAATTAATATCTAGTACTAGTCTCACATATGCCAAATTGCTCTCACGTTTTCAAAAATCGGCCATATCCTACTATCCCATTCGCATTTACGCCCCAAGTCGGAGGAAGTATCCACAGATTCTTCTCTTGATCAGCCTCCAAGTAAAGAATTGGAAGCACATTGGTTGGCGGAGATTGATCCGCAGCCGGGCCTGCAAATGCCTTGCCATTCGATGGGTCGTACTCGCTGCCATGGCAGGGGCACTGGCCGCTACCGTTGACTAATTTTGACGGGTCATTTTTAGCATGTGCTAATGGGACATAGCTCCACAGACACCACAGGTGGAGGCACACAGCGCTGTATACTCTAAAAGCAGAAACATCGTCCCGGTCACCGCCAAGCTCGGTGGGTAATCGTATAAGCTGCCAAGTCCTAAAGGCTTCTTTATTCAAAACAGGATCGTCGCTTTTGGGATATATCACTACTTCTGAATGGTTGACTGGAAAAGTATTGATATTTGCCTAGGTTCCATCAGGAAGCTCCACTTTTGCTCTTTTAGCCACATTTGTCATGGTGTTTGGCAAAAACTTCCCCCAGTCAACAATAGGCGCAAACGCCAGGACAGTTCCAGCTGCAGCCATTAATTTTAGAAAGTCCCGTCTAGATATCCGCTGAGGACTGCTGCTCCTTTTTCCAGTGTTTACCAAGCCCGACTCTCAACGTCACAGCATAGGTTTGCAGACAATCATTAATTGACCTTCTGTGGTATGGTTATCTGACATGTTTCCCAACACCAACCGTATAATTTCAGTTCATTTTTTGACCACACGATGAACCTAGGTATTGTGTGATTGCAATCTGATGACTATGATAAATAAGATGATAATAGATTGATGCTCTCTTGTTTGAATGATGAACCCTCAGATTCTAGTTTAACAACTAGAATTTAAAAAAATCCTAGAAATCAGAGCTTGCTTGGGAGCCAATTCCTCTTTTTCTTTTGAATGGGTCACTACAATTGTGTCAAACCCCGTAGTCATTGAGTACAAAATCTGGCTGCTCTTATTCATGC
>DATCWI010000022.1:0-2520 GCA_036566425.1 Nitrososphaera sp. | reverse complement strand
ATATGTTTAGCATAATAGCGGTAGGCATCGGACTTGCAGGCGTAGCTATTGCAGTTATTGCCTTGTCGCGCAGAGAAAAAATACATGGAGAAACAGTTCCCAGGTACTAGACGCCACCTTTTTTCGGGGGTGTTTGTAGAGCGCGATTTGTTTGTTTGTATAAATTAATCTACAATTTAGCAGAGAACAAACTAACTAACCAAGGTCTGCAAGACAAATTACGATGGAGCAATCCCTGTCTTCTTGAAAAGTACCGCATGGGAAGGAGGAGAATTTGCGCTATCAATTCAAGATTTAGCCTGACTCTGCTAATGATAATGCTGATGATCGCAGTATCATCCAAAATTCCAGCACCTGCACAAGCTCACTTCTTTGGAGGCGTTACCCAGGATTTAGCCGACGGATACCAAATACTTTTTGTCCCGTTCCCTAGCACTCCCAGCACCGGAGATAACTCTACAAGACTAAACTTTAGCATACTTAAGGATGGACGGAACGCTGACAACGTCTACGTAGCCCTTACAATAAAGGAGAAGGATTCACGAAAGGTCGAAGAACAGCTTCCCTACAAATGGTATGAGTTTAGCGATATCTCGATCCCATACAAGTTTCAGAAAGTAACAAACTACGTCATAACTGTAGAAGCGCGAGTGAACGGAGATCCAAAGTATCTGGCAACTCCACTAGTTGCAAACTTTGACATAAGAGCAAAAGATCCAAATGACATTTTGTCAGATAACCCGCTCCTCGTGGGTCTTATAGGCATCGCTTTTGCGATACTTGCAATAGCCTCTATTCACTTCATAAAAAAGAAAAGGTTGTCAAGGAAACAAATAGGAAACAGCTAGTCGGCTCAATTTGGCAGCGCAAATAGCCATCGAGGCTGAGAAAAGTGTTATTGCGAAGGCCGGCGATTACATTGCATTGACGGCCATAACGATAAAAAGCTGAATTGAGTCTTTCAGGAGATAGCTTGTCGATTGTAAAGCATATATAGTTCATTCGCTGAATTTTTCTGCAAACTGTGCTTCGCACAAAGGGCACAGCCGCCTTTGTCTTCCACTGTGTAGCCGGCGCAGTGCGGACCTAAGAAATCCCAATAACTATATTGACTGGAGGCGAAAATGAATGATGTTACATAAGCATTATGTCGGCATCTACCAGAGCAGCGTAGCACAGGGGCTGGCGAAGGCCCCAGTAGATACGGTAGGTTTAAGGGAGGAACAGGGGCCACTTTGCATAAGCCATGGCTCTTCATGTCAAACCCTTAAAGTCATATGATGGGATTGTTGATGGCTGGCTGCTGCCGTATGCCAAGACAATCTGCTCTTGTGATTTCAGTTCTATATCTCTCGGGTTCCTGTTGAATTGCTGGGGCTGCTCATTGTTCCCCTCAGCGACGTATACTTTTACAGGCATTCCAGATATTGTACTAAAGAATGACTGTGAATCGCTCTTTGTCTGCTTCCAAATATCGATAAACTGTCCTAGCGTGAATGTCATAGCCTGTGGCGCTTCTATGTGAATTATTCCATCATCGGCATGGGTATGCAACCAGTAAAGGCAGGAATATGGAGCAGGGAGTATCCCAATCCCGGCAGGAACATGCTGCTCTTGGCCGTTAACAAACACCGACAAATGAGCATGGTGATGATAGTCAAGTGATTCTGAGCCGTGGCATTCCACTCCGTCTATTGCCTGCACAGGCGTAGGCTTGTATAACAGGGCTGCTGCAGTAACGCCAGCTGCGACTGCAATGATTATCGGTATTACAATTATCATCATCTTTTTTCTTTTTTTCTTGCGCGTCCTGCCAGCGGCAGCGAAGTAACTGCCATTATCATCATTGTCCTTCTTTGAAGATTTTCTTTTCAATTATTACTAACACACCTATTTGGCATCAACTTTATTTGTTTGATGATGATCTTCTGTTTGATTTATTTGTGTAAACGCTCCTTCTTGAAATTCCATTCTTCTGACACTAGTTATGTTAGAGTGTAAGCCCTCTAGGACAATGCCATGAGCCATCAGTCACAAATTTTCTACTTCCAAGATGGAGCTCTCAACATTGTAGCCAATAGACCTTATGCTGCTTGATCGTACGGGCTGCCTTTTGGTATCTCTGCTCCTTCCCCTCCATGTTCTTCTTGCAACATTTGTCATCATCATCGTCGGTGAAGTCATTCTTGGTTTCTTCTTGTTATTTTAGATCGTTGCGGTCCTGACTGTGTGACGCTGTGTCACACAGCTTCCGCGTTTTCATTATCGATAATATGGTGCTACAGGCTTATAATTCTTGCAAAAAGTACATGAGACTCTGCGATTTCTCTATACATAGGGTGACTCAAAATTCATACTTTCTAAACCGTCAGGATGAAATTTTTTGATGATGATTCTGCCCACACCTGCGATAAAAAATACATCGTGGTCGTAAATGCCGTAAGAAAAGATAGAAGATCTTCCTTGAGAGTATTGAAACCGTTTCGGAGGGCTATGAAGAAGGCATATGTATGTATTGAT
>DATCWI010000040.1:0-13435 GCA_036566425.1 Nitrososphaera sp. | reverse complement strand
GTTGGTGATATAACTTTGCTGCACTGCTCTGCGCAACAGAAGAAAGTCCAAGAGGAACAATTAGAGTAGTAATAAGGGTCATCATCATTGTGATTTAATGGTCTCTGCCAATATTCTTTCAATCTTGTTGGCAAGGCTATAATCTTCCGTAACAACTGAGCGCTCAACTGCAAGTACTACAATTACCTCATATGATGGGATAGGTAATAACATCATTTTACAATCTTCAAAAATGGTGATAATAGCTTGAGGTTCTCCAAAAACATCTTTTACTTCATTTGCCAGACTAAGAATTGCAACAGTAACGCTTCCACCATATCTAGTTCCTATCAGCCCACTTGCTCCAAAAAATTGTTCTCTAAAAGAATCTCTAGCTTTAACTGCAAGAACATTTCCGCCCCAACCTCTTATTGATACTAACAGTACCTTGTCATTTGAGGACAAAATGGCATCTACTATTTTTGCAGCTTTATCAGATACCAGTGCCATTTTATGTAATTGGAGTATGATTGACCATTATAATGAACATTTCTGAAAAAAATTGTAGAAATTGCGAAAATAGGTAAAGACCTTAGAAGAATATCTCTTCTCCGTGTATATACATAAGCTGCAACAAAAAAGTCCTTTTTGACGATTATTGTTGTTATCATCATCATCTACCAGGCTAGCAATAAAAAAGTCGATAGTTCAAGTTTTAAGTATATTCTATCAAGGAATTGATGATTTTGTATTGAAGGATCTAAGAAAGTAAAAGCACTGGATATTGGGTCACAATATGTTTACACATTCTTCAGTGCTATTTACCATGGTTGCTTGCATGCTGCTAACGGGGGCTATCTCTATTGCTAAGTAGAGAGAAAGATGAGCATATCAGGTGGTCTAACTACAATACCATGGCAGACCATGTATGTTTTTATTTATTGCTGTCCAATCAGAATCATGTCTGATACTGGCTTCACATGTCCAAAATGCGACCACTCCTTTCCCACTGCCGAGCAGGTTGCGGAACATCTTAAGAATGAGCACGCAGATGGAACGCAGACCGAATCTACTAAGCGTACGATATAATTAATTATCCGCTATACCGCGGCTTATTTGCATTGTAGCCATTACTTGTTCATGGCTCTGCTACTTAGGAGAGTAATACTTTAGGAGAAGGAGACTTTATTCTAACAATAGACAAAACCCAAAGCCTTCGCCTGGACACGTTATTGTTATACTCTAAGCACGTTTCTAATTTCAAATTGCACTCTCCTGGATATTAGCGCAGAGAGGCAAGATCCTAACACCAGCGTATCTACCCTTATAAGTAAATGTGTAAATTGCAGATGAAATCAGCTTTGCAGGGTTAACATCGAAATCTTACGCCTTCAATTCGTTCTCGATATGCAACTAATTCACATAAAACTTACTCTTGACCGTATTGGGTTTTGTTTCAAACCAGATAGGTGATGTATATCGTACCGCAGGAGATTGGTTATTGTTGTGTTGGTAGAACCTTGTTGTATAATCCATTAATGCTATTTTATGCCATATCACTTAGTTTGAGCGGAGATAAAGCGAACAAGAAATCTATTGGTTCGTCAGTTGCAAGCGATATCAAAGATAATGAAATCGCAAGAGAAACTATCCCAAAGTCAAGTTCCAAAAAAGAAGAAAAAGGAGATACAGACGATGGTGGACAGAGAAGCTGACAGCAGTAGTAGTAGCAGCAACAGTGTTGAAAAAACAACCATCAAGCTAATTTCAGCAAATAAGACGATAAGATTAAACGATGCGATCATGGTCGCAGGTTTTCCTGGACCAGGACTCGTTGGCTCAATGAGCGTGAGCTACATTATAGAACAGGCGAAAATGCACCAGATAGGATATATCGATTCAGACTTTATAGTTCCAGGTGTAATTTACATAGGGGGAAAGTTAAGGCATCCATTTCGCATTTATGCAAATGATGAAGGTACTGCATGCGTTCTTGTATGCGATGCACCAGTAATTCTATCTGGCATTCGCTCTGTGCTAAATGCAGTAGTCATATGGGCCAAAAATAATGGCGTGCGAGAGATTATGGTTTTAGAAGGTATGGCTGCGCCGGGGGTCCCGGAAGGAAGTAGAAGGCCATGGGTTCTATCAAACGACGGACAACTGGATGATCATGGCTATCTGAGCCGCATAAAAGACTCGAAGGCAGAAGCCAGCCCGCCTGCATTTATTTCCGGAGTATCTGGAGGCCTCTTGGCGGCATGTCTTTCAAATACAATTCCTTGCACTGCACTGTTGATACCATCTATTACGGGAATTCCAGACCCAGAAGGAGCAGCCATTCTGATTGAAAAAACAAACGAGCTTGCCAACAATCCCTTTAGAATAGATGTGCGTCAGTTGAGGACTGAAGCAGAAGCGCTCAAGCACCATCTGCAGGAACTGATCAATTCTGTAAAAAGGCAACAACAAGATCAGCAGCAACAAACGCAGCAGGGGTCAGGGACTGGAATATACAGTTAGCCTACCCACGTGAATTATCCTTTACTTCTATTTAGGCAAGACAAAGAACTACTATAGGAAACAATATGGAAGATAATATTCTATAAAGAAGAGTTTTGTGTCTTAAGCTGTAAATGCACCTTCTTAATAATGATAACAAACTAATTAAGAATCACAAATGAAAACGCGCCTAATAAGCTACTAAATTGTGAAAAGACAAATAATGAAGATAACAGGATCAGAAACCCCCAAATTCGACTTTGTTATATCGTACATTTTTTATGTGTTCCTTATCAATCCCAGTACGATGCTTTAACAGGTGCTCATCTGGGTTCTTCTGCTTAATATTTCCAAATAGACAGATATCCACGAAGATTCGCGGGAAAAATTACAGTCCTAATCAACGAGCAAAAAATGTCATACAGTCACTTTCAGATATAGACTTTGAACTATAAGGACTAAAGCCAAGAGGTAGTAACTGAATAGCTTTCATACAGCAAGGGAAGAAGAACGCTAAAAGCTAAATGTTTGTGAGTAGTTGTTTGATGAAAGTGCTAATTTCTCACTATGAATTAGTAAAGTAGTTGAGAGTAAATAAAAATGTTAATTAGTAAACTTGCCAATATTGAGTGAATGAATAACGTGTCAACTGTAAATGCTGAGATTAGTATCGTGCCAATTGGTACTTCTGATACAAGCATGAGTAAAGAAATAGCAGCGGCCTACAACGCAATTCACAACTTAACGAATCTCAAAAAGGTGACTCTCACTCCAATGAGTACTCAGATAGAATCAGATAAACTGGATGATATCTTTCAAGCAATACATGTTGCTCATAACTCTGCCAAATCAGTTGGAGCCAAGCGAGTAATCTCTACAATTAGGATTGACGAAAGGTTGGACAAACCAAACGTCTTGGATGATAAGGTTCAATCTGTAGAGACAAAGATGAGCTAGATGAGAATAACCACAAACTAATTTTTATTCCGGGAATAATAGAGTCAACTTATCTATCACATACAAACCAGACAGTTATCGCGCCTTCTTCACTTTATTTAGTGTGAGGAAATATTTATCCAAAACACTTACTGTCAGGGATTCTTTGTTATATTGAATATGATATATACGATACATGGATTGTCTCTATGAGCACACTGCACATAGAATTTGCCAAATTAAACGCAATCAGGGGAAAAAAGTACGTGTTGCATATGCAAGAATCGGGCATTTTTAGGTAGCACCCTTATAGGTCCTAAAGTAGGCAAATACGTTATAGTAGAGAAAAATTGATAGAAATCGTGGCAATAAATAGACAGACCTGACTCACAGGATAGAGTAAACTTGTCGATGTGGGTTCATTTTTCATTACTTACTTTACTATTGAATCTTTGAGTAGGGCATATTCCTTTGTAGTGGTTCCTTCTATCATTACCCACTATGGGTCATAGACTAAAAAGAGCTACAAGATTTGCTCTGCAATTTGGAGTGCACCTCTTACGGTATGCTCCTTAGCTTCAAAGCATCGAATGCCTCGATCCCTCAGCGCTTTGGTAGTAAATGGACCTATCGAAACAACCTTGGTAACGTTATCCAACTGCAGCCTATCTTTAGAGAGCTTTTCCATAATTTCAAAGAAGGAATTGACATTTGAGGTGCTAGTAAAAATAATTACATCCACTCTTTTTTTAGATAATAGCTCACAGAATTCTTTCCATATGGGTTCAATTGCCCTTGTGCGGACAGTATAAAGGAGAATTTCGTCGACATCCATCCCCAAGCGGATCAACGCCTTTGTGGCTAAGTCGCTTGCAGCAGCGCTTCGAGGGATAATTATCTTTTTTCCACAGGGCCCTACTTCAGACATTAGGTCTACGAGGCCAAAAGAAGAGAATTTTTCTAGTATCAGTCCAACTTTTATGCCACGTTCTTCAAGGCTCTGCTTTGTCTTTGGTCCTACAGCAATTACCGTAGTAGATTTTAGAAGTGGTGCTATCTTGTCGTGAGCAACATCAAACAGAATGTTTACTGCCTGTTGGCTCATGAATGCACAATAATAGTGTTTTTTCTTGCAGAGTTTATCAAGGAACTCCTCTACCACTTCTGGACCTCGTGGCACTATCTCTATTACAGGAAGCGCTATCGCCCAGCCTCCTTGCTCCCTCACCAGCTGCAAAAACTCTTTTGCATCTTGCTCGCTTCGAGTGATTGCAAGGATCTTGTTTTTTAACTTAGGCATTTATCTCACTTTCTCTTGAACCAATCAAGCTTATTGCTCAATCCAGCGACCTGCCCTATCACAATTACTGCAGGAGGTCGGATGTCGGCTTTCTTTGTGAGTTTTGCAATAGTGCCAAGTGTACCCTTGATAATCCTCTGCTTATTCGTTGTGCCACTTGCGACAATTGCAACCTTGATGCTCTTTTTCATTCCGGCCTTTATCAAATTATGTGAAATCTGATCCAGCTCGGCAATACCCATCAATACAACTATAGTGTCCACCGCACCAGCCAGCTTGTCCCATCTGACGGCTAACTTGTCTTTTTTCGTATCTTCATGCCCCGTGACTATTGCAACGGAAGAAGAGTACTGACGGTGGGTAAGTGGAATGCCAGCGTATGCTGGTGAGGCAATGGATGAAGTAATGCCAGGAACTATTTCAAACTCGATCCCATGTTTGATAAGATACTCAGCCTCCTCTGCACCCCGCCCAAAGATGAAAGGATCTCCACCCTTAAGTCGCAATACGTCTTTACCCTTTTTTGCGTATTTTACCATAAGCTCATTTGTCCTGTCTTGATGTGTGGTAGGATCACCAACCATTCTCCCGACATGGGCTTTCTCTGATCCTACAGGTATCTGGTCAATTATCTCCTTACCTACTAGCCTATCATATAGTACGACATTGCATGTCTTCAAGAGTTCCATTGCACGCAAGGTCATCAGTTTGGGATCGCCGGGACCAGCTCCGCAAATAAACACCTTACCCTTCTTCTTCATAGTTTCTTGTTCCACTCATCTACTGCTCTGCGCCAACCCTCTGCTAGAACCATTGCTCCTTGCTTTACTAACATATTTGCCACTGAGGAACCGAGCTGTTCTGGTTTGCTTGCTCTGCCCGCCTTTTTGATGTGAATACTTTGCTTGCCATCCGCAGAAAACACACTTGCATAAAGTGTTATTTTGTCATCATTGGTAATTGCCACTGCTCCTAGTGGGAATCTACAGCCGCCTTCTACCTTTCTTATCAGTGCTCTTTCTGCAAGCACTGCTATGCGCGAATGACGATCCTCTATCTGCCGAAGCATGTTAACTAGTGCTGTGTGATCACGCCTACATACGATGGCTATAGCACCCTGACCGGGCGCAGGTACAAAATCTCTGATGCTAAAACGCTGAACAATAACATCCTTCATACCTAATCTGGAAAGGCCAGCCTCTGCTAGAACCGCTGCGTCATACTCACCGCTTATTACCTTTTTCACTCTTGTTTCTACATTACCTCTTATCGGTTTAACATTGAGATCTGGCCTGGTTTTTGTAAGCTGTACAGCTCGCCGAAGGCTGCTTGTGCCAACGACTGAACCAGGTGCTAGATCTTTCAATTTTTGCCCATTGTCGGTAACAAGCACATCGTTTGGACTTGCCCTCTTGGGAACGCATGCCACTGAAAGATCATCGGACAGGTCTGATGGAATATCCTTGAGACTATGGACGGCAAAGTCAACCTTGCCTTGTTTGACTGCTTCATTCACTTCTTTCTCAAAGATTCCTTTTTCATCTAGGGTAAAGAGAGGTCTTTTATCAACGTCACCCTTCGTGCTTATTGCAATTATTTCAAATCGTATTTGGGGATGAACCTTACGCAAAGCGGCGAGTGCTATCTCAGTCTGTGCTATTGCAAGTCTACTGCCTCGGGTTCCAACTCGTATTGTCTTCATCATTTCTTTACCTCACGAAATGCCTTGCCATATGCCTCTATTGTCTTGTCCACATCATCTTCAGCGTGTGCGTATGACACAAAGCAAGTTTCAAACTGGGAAGGAGGGATGAAGATGTTCTGCTTTAGCAGCTCATCAAACAATTTGCGGAACATCCTTGAGTTTGCCTTCTTGGCACTAGCCTCATCCTTTACCCTTTCGCTAGTAAAAAATATCTGAAACATTGAGCCTATAGAATTCACAGCACAGTTAAGCTGCTCTCTAGCGAGCATATCCTTGAGGCCATCAACAATGTTATCACATGTTTTGGCGATCTTGGGATAAATGGTATTTTTGGCTTCGGTCAATGTTTCCAATGTAGCAATACCTGCAGCTACAGATACAGGATTGCCAGCAAATGTACTTGCCTGGTAGACGCTGCCTAGAGGTGCGAGCTTGTTCATTATCTCTTTCTGACCTGCAATTGCAGCGATCGGCAGACCATTTCCTAGAGCCTTTGCAAATGTGGCAAGATCGGGCATAACTCCAAAGAACTCACTGGCGCCGCCAAGTGCAAGACGAAACCCAGTGATCACTTCATCAAATATCAGGATAACATCATTCTGCTCTGTTATTTTTCTCACTTCGTTAAGAAATCCCTTTTCTGGCAACACAAGCCCAATGTTTGCAAGCACTGGTTCCATTATCACACATGCAGTGTTACGGTTCTTTTCAATTGTCCGCTCAAGCTCAGCAGGCATGTTATATGGCACAACTTTTGTATAAGAGGACGCTTCTTCAAGCATCCCCTCTGATGCAGGCATGCTAGCCACGCCTGAGCCCGCCTTGACAAGAACATAATCATGCGCACCATGATATCCACCTTCAAATTTAATTACCTCTTTTCTCTTTGTAAAAGCACGAGCAAGCCTGATGGCATGCATTGTGGCTTCAGAGCCGGTATTGACAAGGCGGATCATTTCTCCGCATGGGACAACTTGAGATATCATTTCTGCAAGCGTGATTTCGTATTCTGTAGGCACACAATAGAGTGTCCCGTTATCTAGTTGAGATCTCACAGCTTCAATTACCGAAGGATAGCTATGACCAAGAATCAGAGCTCCATAACCCATACAGTAATCAAGATATATCTGATGGTCGGCAGTGGTGAGCTTGCTTCCAAGTGCAGAGGTGGCAAAGAAGGGATAAGGTTCATAAAAACGCACTGGGCTGTTTACTCCGCCGGGCAAGATTTTTTTTGCCTTGGCGAAGAGCTGATCAGACTTCAATCATATATAGATCTCCATGAAGAGCTATAATAATTATAATGCTAATTAACCACAAATTGCAAGAAAACTGCATTGGGAACATTTTCTAACCTTCTGGACGATCTACATCTTAATATCAAACGCAACCGTGACAGTCTTGCTCTAGCATTAAAGAGAAGAAGTCCCAATATAGCGTATCAGAAGGTAAATGAGCTTGCACAATTCGTCGGATCGCACTATAAAGTTGATCTACAGCTGCACTTTCCAATGCCAGGCAAGATCTCTGATCTCGATTCATATGGCACTGAAAATATAAGCCTCGTAGTTGACAAATTTCGCAGAGTCTTCCCTATACCAAAAGAGACTGTGAAACAAAAGGCAATCGAACTTATAGGCATTGACGCTAAGCCGAAGGACGCCTACACGTATGAAGGTAAAGAGGGCGCCAAGATAATAATCATGTCCAAAGGCAGTATTGAAGTTCTGCCTGGCTCAATACATTTTTGGTGCAAGATTGATGATAGGATAAGGTCGTACGGGGACTGGATGATGGAAAATGTCTATTTTCCAAAGAATTCTTAAAAATTGCTTACAATGAGCTAGTGGTAACTGTTGATGAGTTCACGCCCGACATATTTGTGAGTTCGTATTGGTAGAGAAGATTGTCCTCTGCGTCATATACCTCTGCCTTAACTGGTAACGGCATGTCACGAACCACCCAGATTTTGCTCGTCTCTTCTGCAAGTTTGTAACTGAGCACAAATGAATCGAAGGCTCCAGCAGGAGTACTTATAGGCTCTTCACTTGTCACCCTAGTTGTTACTGAAGATGAACCAACAAATATTGTGTCCCACGGTGCGCCCACTACGAGATACTTTGGGCTTTCGCCGTACTCCATGTCGCGGACTGCAAGAATTGATGATTGTATATGCTCAAAATATGGCCTAAACGACGCGTCAAGCTGACCCTCTCGCGTTAGTTCTTTTGACATTACCAAAGTGTGGTTTACTGGCTGCTGGTCGGTACCATTTGTAACAGTGAACTTGACGTTCCAATTTTCACCAGATTGGGCAAAATTTATCGATAGCCGCGCAGATTCAAGTGAGCCTTGCTCACCTCTTGAAGTTAAGACATATTCTAGAGTCGTCCCGTTTTGTATATGATCTCCAACCTCCCAGATATCGGCCTCTGTGGGTGGGTCAAAGATATTTGGATTTGAACTTTCAAAGCCGCCGCCTGCTGCAATAAGAGCTACGCTTACCCCAATGCCCAATGATGCAAATATGGCTGTCAGTATCATCACACGCCGGATGGCTGCACGACGTCTTTGAGACACGAATGTGATGGGGTAATCTTCGCTATTTAAAATAAATTATTTAGTTCAGTTAAAACAAGCAAATAATGAGAGACTTTAGTGAGATAAGCCAGATCTGATCCCATACTTCTATCCAAATAATCGGTCAATCAGTCATAGCCATCGACTTGTTGTATCACAAAATTAATTATGCAAAGAATGCAATAATTGCTAGTGCTGAAGACAAATTCTCTAGGAGAAGACAAATGTTCGTGAAGTTTTCTACCAAGGGGTAATTACAGATAATTGTGCCCTGAAGTCGAGAGCGATCTTGAACGAAAAAGATGTGATCAATGTTATGCTCATTATCTTAGAGACTGCAAAAGACGATTCTCCTTCTGATATTGATGACATAAAAAAAGCAGCAGCGACGACGATGACAACCAGCATTTTGCTGTATAATGTTTTATTTGACGACCCTAGATTGAAAGAATACTGGAACGCTCTAATTCAAAAAGGCTTGCTTAACTTTGACTCAAATTATGGCTGATTCAAAACTACTGAAGAAGGGCATACATTTCTCAAAGCCTACCAAGCGATGGATTATGATGTATTAAAGGCTAAAACAAGAACATCATCATTGCCACGACTAGAACAAAGAGAAGTACAATAACAACAATATCTACAATAACCAACCTTATGGCTTGAGAGCATGTGCAGCCAATCTTTCAATTCTATTGACAAGCTCTCCATAGTCCACATTAGCCGATCGCTCAAGTACGAGTCCTATGAGTGTGTTATATGATAGCATAGGTACCAACATCAATTTACAATTTTTAGTAATGGTGATTACGGCTTCTGGTTCTCCAAATGCAGCTTTTGCTTCATTAGCCACACCAAGAGTTGCAACAGCAAGAGTTCCACCATAATTACTTCTTCCATCCAGAATGCCCAATTCAAATCGTTCTTTAAAAGACGCTCTAGAATCACCTGCAATGATTTGTCCACCCCTATCAATTATAGCTACAGTCAGAATCTCATCGTTGCAAGATAAGATATCCCGTACCATTCTTTGAGCCTCGCTAGTATTGGGTGTCATATAACTTGATATTCTGTGATCTTTATCTTTGTGATCTTTCAACTTCCTCTTGGAATCAAAAAATTTTCCGCATATATGACATTTTGAAAGTGTATTTGCCAACTTTCGACATTTTGTAATGTGGAATTTACTATTTTAGCTTTATTGATAAAGGTAGACAGCGAGTTTAGCAGTTGGCGAGGAGATAAGCGAAGCCCTTTGACAGCTCATGTTTCTTTTTTCATATTCCAAGAGTGTTTGTTTTCCCTGCTAATAATATTGTATAGTAATGAAAAACCCCTCCCCTAAAGGTGATAGGCTAGTAATAATCATCTGAATATGAACATCCATCTCGCAAGTATGGTTGGCGATAATAATAATAATGACGGTCTGTTGGTCTATACACTACCTAATTCAGATACTGAGTTAGTGATACAGAGAGCGATTGAAGGTATTCAAAAGAATGATTAGCCCTTATGAGGGTATAGACGATGAAGCAACAACAAAGGCAGTAATAGAAATTAATCCTGCAATGAAGAGACATTGGGAATCAGAAATAAAGATTCTTCGAGATGCTCCAAGAGATGAAAAGAAACTAAGAGCAATTCTGAAAGCAAATCAAGAAGAGTATGAAAAAGCAGAGGGTAGTGAAGATATAGAGAGACTAGTTCCAGAGATTCAGATGCTCAAGTTCGGTTTATTTTTGGTCTGCCGGGTTCTTAAGAATCGCTCTCTTTCTCATCCATCTAATTTTCCTTCTTGAGTTAGACGCACAGCTTTATTTAGAGCCGATTCCTTGCTTCGTTTACCACTCTGTTTCTTTAACAAATACTTCTGATGACCATCATTTTCCAAGCTCTGTAATCATTTAACAGACCTTGTTCTTGCGCTTGACTCTCCCCTTCATAGAGATGGTAAAATCTCATGTAGACGTGGATATAAGATAACACACCTTCCCTAGTTACATCTATCTGATGCTCCCAAGAAATCTTTCTAGGATCTGATTGTTCTTTCTTCCATGTAAGGAGGAGGAGGATGAAGATGAAGATGAAAAGGCGTTATTGTAGGCATTAATGCTGTTTCTACTAGTAGTATTAGATGCTTGCAAATATCCAATATCCTCTAAGTTCTGCTTATTTACTGTTCATATGTCATGCAATTAAATTATTTACTACTTCTTTTCAGAGACGTCTGCTGCTACATACTCGCCAATCTGGTTGTATATCTTTAGGAAGCGATTACCCTTCTCCGTCGTACGATAGATCTGCTCTCCTTCGATATACTCTAACAGCCCATTTTCTATTAGGACTGCGAGATATTCCTTAAGCTGAGCGTATGAGAGAAAGGCCTTATACATTATTTTAGTTTTAGTGACACCGCCATTTGCAGCTTCTAGAATTTGAGCAGTTATATCAGTTCTGCTTCTATATTTCATGCCTATCCTAGGTATTAACGTCTATAAAAGCCTCTCGAGGTTTTATTATAATGGATTTTACTATAAAATTTATAGTAATGAGGCGAATTTAACCTTCTTTAGTTGTCCCAAAGCATCTCAGTGTACTTACTTATGGCTCAGTTGTCTTCTTCACTACTACTTAGGAGTAATTATCCATCATCTATTTTTTCCATCATCGTTTGTATTCCGTAAATGTGCTCTTCGTCTCTCGTATTGCCTCTTCTATATTGTGAATTGTTCCCGACCTTTTCGATTCAATCACAGTAAGTTTTAGCTCATCTACAAGCGCAGAAATAGAATGCAGCATCTCATTGAGAGCATCCATCGTTTCACCAATATTCTTGCTATCGCCTACCGAGCTGATAGTATTTCTGGCGGACTTGATTGTTTCTCTTGTCTCATCGAGTACTCCAGAATTCCTCAATTCCATTGTAACCTTTTCTAGTCTCGCACTGGTTTTTTCAAATGATTCAGTAGTCTTACGAATATTCTCAATGTTAGTTACCATGGCCGGCTCCTTAAGGGATTTTATTATCTCGTTGCCAACCTTGGCAGTATCCCGGATCTTCTCAAGCGAGTTTTGAACGTCTGGCGATCCAAGTTCTCTTATTATTTCAACCGCATCAGACGCAGTCTTTTTTACGTCTTTGAGTTTTTCTGCCATTTGCGTTAGTACCTCTTTCCACTTTAATTGCAAAGCGTTAAAAGTTTCAGGTAACTATGTTCTATAACTTCCTGATTATTCCACATTTGAATATATATTACTTTACCCGGACTGCTAACGTTGCCCTGCAAGAAAAAATTTTTACACGACGTCAGCAGTCGTGACTTTTTTCTTATTCTTTTCCGTATCTATTGCAACACCTTCGCTTGGGCTTCGTGTATCGTGCAGCTTGTCGTAGTTAGGTTCATATGCAGTGCAACATCCATGGGGCGCAATTACGTCTGATACCTTGCCCATCACATCGGGCCCTTTGTCCTCCACCAACATACACTTGCCCCCACTAGCGCTCATCCAGTAGATACAGTTGTAGCAGAAGTATCCTTCATGCAAGTTTGAGTCTGCAAATTTATCGTATTCGATGTATGATGCCTGCAGCTTACTCCTTTTCTTGAACTTGGTCAGATTATCGACTGCACCAGCAGCTTCTTTGATCTTCTTCCCAATTTCTGCCACCTTTATCGTGCCTCCTCCTCATTTGGATCCCATAAGGTACAGATGCCATGTGGTGCTATGATGCCAGACTCTCGGCCGTTAACATCAGGTCCTGTGTCTTCCACTATAGCGCAGTGGCTGTCCTTAATGAAGTATGTGCAGTTGTAGCAGAAATAGCCAGTATGCAGGTCGGCATTTTTGAAGTGGTCTATCTCAAGGTACCCCGAAGCTGCCTTTGAGAGCTTAGGGTATTGTTTGTCAGTAGATATAAGCTGACTTGTCATGACAATATCGCTGCCGCATAGTATAAAATAAGTTTATTATTTCTAGCTATGATCCTGTCCTATTACCTTCTTCTTAGTTCTCTTGCAAGCCGCTTTAGTCTTGACCATCGTAAAGTGAATTTTGCAAGTATTATTGCACCTACGATGACTGCCCAGATCCAAAGAGGGGGACTTTCCACTTTTATTTTATGTCATTAAACGAATTTATGCTCTTGCCTTGAAAATAACTCCAGTCGGAGACTGACCTTTTTCGTTAGTACAATAAAGACTCAGTCAAGCCCTTCATACTCAAATGTAGTACCATGAACGGGTGTATTGTCAGTTGAGGTGGTCTCAAGCTCTGGTGCGAGGTTAATGTCCTTTCTGGCTTTAAGTCTGACATCTCTACTAATCCTGACCATCTTGCCATTGTGCCTTAGAGCAAGAGTCCGAATTATCTTCTGTTCCTTGAGGAGCTTTTCCAATTGATTATTTACGCCTTCTATGGTAAATGAATGTGCA
>DATCWI010000019.1:0-5462 GCA_036566425.1 Nitrososphaera sp. | reverse complement strand
GGAAAATTGAGAAATGCCCTGCCAGAAAGTGTCTCTAGCGCTGCACAGAGACCGTTGGCAGGGCGGTAAAGGGATTACGGGTTGACACGTTGGGCATTTGGTCCCGCCGTGTTGGTCTGGTCTTATGACCTAAGCATGCTAGGTATCCCGAGAATAAAAGGCTCGTTGAGCAATTATCTATGGGCAAGCTCTCTAGCAAAAGATCAAGCTGTGAGAATGGCTTTCTTGAGATCGTAGATCAGGTAAAAATTCTTGCGTTTGACACGCCTCCATCCTTCGAGCGTTTCTAGAAAAGAGTAGAAGAGTATATCCGATATGCCAGACGAGCTCGCAGCCGCGTTCAAGGCAATGAAGTACGTGAGCAGGTTGGCTGTGGGACAGATAAGGTGAAATGAGAATTCTTACAGAAGAATCCTAGTCGCTGCTAATAAGCCAGTAAGAGCAGAATATAACTCCCGTGGATGAAACGGGACGTGTCGTGTATCAGGTTTAGGCTTGGTATACGCTCCGCAACCCAGAGTAATCTGCGGGATTTTCCACATCCATGCTATCACCACGGTATAGGATGCATATAAGAGGATCCTAAGACAGCAAAAAATAATGATGATAATATGACATTGCCAACAACAACATGTTATAAGCAAGCTCGAACAAAGATTCCTTGTCAGGAATTGGATGAAAATACCAAGCGGTTCATGATGCAGACGCTGATGTGGATCGGCATCTACTTTGGGATATCTCTGGTCGTTTCGTTCTTCCTGCCATTCCCGTATTCTCTCATGGTCATAATTGCCGTCGTAATCGGCCTTGGATTTTACAGGAGGAAGCGGTATTTTCGTGGCATGGGCGGCAGCGGTCAATCAGGCTCTTACTTTGGAAGCATGTTCGGCGGGCAGGAAAGGAATAATGTCAACTATTACTGCATGAACTGTGGAACCAAGCATAACGAAGCTGCATGCCCAAATTGCGGATCGAAGCTAAAGAAAGCAGGCTTTTAGTGTGTATATCAAAAATGACGGTCTGAATTATCTTATCAGCGCAGTATAGAATACTTGTTCCTTTCCGTCATGCCAGATTTTTCTGGCGTCGACGACGTTTGTCTTACTCAATTCAGTCAATGCGATTGACAACATTATGATGTCGTCTGGCTCAAGCTTGGCGTCTGGAAACAAGTTCTTGAATATCTCTGCCCGGGTATACGCTGCGTTATTATTTTGCTTGAGAAAGTTTTCAATTCTGGAAGTAAGGGACTCTGCCAGCTCTGCCCTCTCAAATTCTTCCTTGCTGATCGGCATGGGTTGAGTGGAGCCGTCAATCTATATTTAGATAGTAGATATTTTTTCTGAAAGTAAAATCGCTCTGTGCCATGTGATGACCGATATAAATCACTTGAAGAAAAGAGCGCCAAGAGTGGATTCGAACCCGGTGCCTCGACGTATGGGTTATGCGCCCACTATCAGGCATATAATATTTGGCAATTAATGGCATATTTAAAAGGCTCTACCGCTTCAGTGTTGTGTTCTGTTAACTCCGCGTTTGCTCAAAGATATATCAAATGCACTGCATAGCATTAGATTCTAGCTAGCTTATTTTGCTTATATCTGACACAGGGTAGATCATGTCTCAATGTTAAAGCGCGTTGAAATGGACGAGAAAGTGACACTCGCAGCGCAAACGGAAGAAGTAAAAGACAACGAGCCTGTAATCCTGATCAACAAATTGAACGTCAAGCCCGAAAACGTGGACAAATTCCTTGAGGCTTGGGCTTCGGATGCGGCATACCTGAAACAAAAGCCGGGATTCATTTCTACACAACTACATCGTGGAATAGGACGCAGCTGTGTATTCATCAATTATGCAGTATGGGAATCTACAGCGCATTTTAAGCGAGCGACCCTTGATGATCCCGCTTTTCAATCCTCGCTTGAACGTTATCCAGACAGCACAGTGGCATCACCTCACCTCTTCAGAAAAGTTGCGATACCAGGTATCTGCGTTGACCGTTAAGTCTGCATGTGTAGCGGCTGTGACGGTGTCGTTGACAGGAAGAATTTTTAAATCGAGCAAACGCCGAGTTAACGGAACCGCGTATTATTATTATTATTAGCAGCAGCAGCAGCAGCAGCCCGCTTCATCGATATTATTGCAGACCTAATTATCATCGTTCTCCTCATCTTCTTCGTCCAGCTCGATTACTTCTAGACTCCTCCTTCCTTTGTCACCGTGAACTCATCTTCTATCGATCCATCGTTCTCATAGAATATTCCTACAAGCCTTTTTCCGCCATCTGTTATAGTTATATCAAGAAAGCCAAATCCTTCATCAAACTGGCTTACAACGTAAGGCTTCCGGTCATGAAATCCAAAACTGTCTTCCCCTCCAGTACCTATCGTAATGAATATCTGACCATCTGGATTAAGGTAATTTGTCGCCTCTCTGGTTGTTATAAATGGTTCATCAGTGTCATCGTCAGAAGAAAAATTGAGCGGGTATGTCCTCTCATAGTTATGGTTGTGGCCATAGAGGACAAGATCTACGCCATATTTTTGAAACAAAGGATGGTATGCATCTCTCAGACCTGACTCCGGATGATCCACTGGGCCTGTCGGAGAACCATACATCTGGCTGTGCATAGCCACGATTATCCAGTCAATTGAGGGATCAGCAACTGCATCTTCTAGCTCAGATTGTACAAAACTATACTGAGCAGAGCCTGTATTGTAATCTACCTCAGTCGACATGACGATTATTCGAACATTCTCATGACTAAAGGCGTAGTATTGCTTAGATTGGTAATCGTCGTTGTAGTGTTCCAGAATCTCATCCAAAGTCCCATCATCGATCTCGTGGTTTCCAATGACATTTTTCATTATATCATCAATAGGCTCTACTATGCCAAACCAGCAATCAACATCGGGTTCATAAGCGTTATCGCCAAGTCCAATTACTACTTCAGGGCTCTTGCTGATTATATTATCTACGGTATCCATCGTGTCAGACGTACAGCCCCAGTCCCCCACGGCTGCGATGTTAAAATCTGCCGGCCCGGTGCCATTTGGATCTGCAGTTGTAGCAGTAGTAGTAGCAGTAGACTGTGCATATGCAGCATTATCAGCAGGAGGATGCATCGCCAGAAATGCGCCGAGAATAACACCAATACCAAAAACAACAATAGTCGAATATCTTGCTGCTGCCGCAGTAATTATTGCAAATCTCATTAGCGCACGAATGAAGTATTCAGAGAATAAAAGAGCTACCGAGGCATAATGCAGCCACGTGTTTTCGTACAATCCACGAGCAGATGCTACTAGTCAGACATGCCTATTTTTGCTGTCTTGGATTGCCGTTACACTCGCATATAACCTCTATATTTTCAAGTTTAACATGGTTAAGTCATTCTTTAATAACTCTGAGACCGCGTTGTTACCCCTACATGTGGCAAATGGCTCTGTCCCGCATAATGCCTCACATCTAGGATTGGTCAGGGGAGTGGGACAGAGCCATAACCGAGTATCTGAAGCATTACTAGTATGAGATAATTTTCATCTCCTCGATCCAACACTCTATGACCCGCTTTCAATAGTCATAATTTTTGACCCGAAATTTTACCAGTGTCCGATTTTGTTGCATAATAATAAGCAGTCAGACTAGAGGTAATATTATATGCAACAAAATAACCCTTTACTTACTCGTATTTTAGACGATATAGATCGTCTGCAGACCAAACCAAAAAACCGGCAAGGCCGGGCGTCGGATATACTACGGTATTGACGACGTATAAGCAATGATATGGGCTATTTTGTTTCTGCTAAGTATATTCTCCCCATCATGAAAGTCTGGGAAGCCACAAACTTTGTCTGCTTGAGAGTTTTTTTCTTGTTGTTAATTTGCCTGAAACAAATCCGATCGATATAAAATGGAAGCTCCTACGCAATATAGAAAATTCTGGTCTAACGTGTATATTGCATACTACTGTATATGATCATGGTGTGGTAGATGTCAAGTCCGGGAGGCTATCGGTGCATGGCGTGTGGTCTTGTATTCGACTCAGAAGATGAAGCAAACCGTCATGAAGAGCAGCATCCAGGTATGGTTAGGAAAGCGACTGGTGAGACCACAGCATCATAGCAAGAAAGAAGAAGGCAAGCAAAAATGGTACACGCATAGTTGTATCCTCCTAGCTTTTAGAATGCTAGGCTCAGGATCAGCAGTATCAAGTTAAAGCAGCTGCGATAGTAAAAATTATTACAACAATTATCAGCGGCTCTGAAAAGGGAGTCTAACCAAGTGAAAAAATGCTGATAAGGTTTTTTGTGAGCAATCAATCCTTTCTTCTTGCAGCTTTAAAGCTGTTGTTGTTCAAACCAACATGTAACAAAGCGCCGTGGGAGAGAGACTCGAAAACTTCCTTGTCATAGTCACAGTGAGTTCATACGCATTCTGAGCTCTGAGTCTCCAGGTTTTTGAATGAAGGAGCAAGTTCTAAAACAATTCGCTCACATTGTTATTCTTTAGCGGTCAAAAAATGCTAGTGTGCTTTTTAGCGATAGTCGTAAATAGTCATTTAGTAATTGTAAATCGTGGCGCGAGAACCTGCGAGCTGGGTAGACCTCATCCATAAAGCAGTGCATACGAGCGATGACCATGATATCGGCAATATTGAAGCAGTCAGCCCAAACTTTGCCGTAGTGAAGAGGGGACTCGTGCACGTGCGCAGATATTACATACCTCTCGGCAAGGTCGAAGGCTGGGATGGAAGAGTGGTCTGGCTCAAAATCCCTGAAGAGCAGGTGAAGCGCGATTACGAAAGGCAAGTAGCTCCTGATCCCTTTGTCTACCATTACAGCAGCGAACCGCTCGCTGATGGATCAGTTCGCGACTTTAGCATCAATATGCCCGTGATTGAACCACCTTATGAAGAAGAAAAAAACGAACTCTCCGGTTCATCAGCCAAGGCATCAAATGAAGAACGGCCTAGGTTCTTGTGCGATCTCTGCGGAATGACTTTCAGAAGCGAAGAAGAATTGAGTAACCATGTCGCTTCAAAACATTAGAAGAGCTATTAAAGCCCAAAAATTGTTTATGCTATGCTTTTTCTTTGTGCCTATTTTGCGAGCTCCTTTTACGTATTTGCGAAGTACTCCGAACTGCTTATTTGGAATTAGCACTGCGCTGTTAAAGCCATCAACAAAAGACCTTTTTTGAAATTACGATTTATAAGAATTGGCTTTACATAAGATGCTTACAATATATGCTAGAACTCATAAATTTGGTATTAGCACTATAGCAAAATTATTAATACCGCACAAATATCGTAATGGTTGAAAGATACATTGATGTGGTAGAAATCACTGATCCAAAGGAGATAAGGAGCCAAAGGAGAAGGGAAAGGTGGGCGCATATAATTGGACTCTTTGCAGTGGTCTTTCTGTGGCGTGCGGTCTGGGATTGGTCTGAACAGT
>DATCWI010000027.1:0-13085 GCA_036566425.1 Nitrososphaera sp. | reverse complement strand
CCTGACCATCTTGCCATTGTGCCTTAGAGCAAGAGTCCGAATTATCTTCTGTTCCTTGAGGAGCTTTTCCAATTGATTATTTACGCCTTCTATGGTAAATGAATGTGCATCCCATTTTCGAACTTCAATTTCAAGAGGTTGTAGTTCGTTACTCATTGTCTTATAGAATTGTATGTTAGTCACAGGCTAAAAAATGATCTTTGCGGAATACTAATGTCACATTATTATCATCATCTTCTATCTCTTCTCCCCTTTCATGATAAGCGGCTTTGAACTAGTGTTAGAGTGCGTCAAGCTAGTTCACCACCTAGGGGATCTATTAATCTAGGATCCAACAAAAATACCGATAAAGAAAAATTGATCGAATTCGGTTAAGAATATCAGGTTAAACAGTCATAGTGGGATATAAGAAAGAATGAAATTGCAAGAAAGAAGACCAACAAGTAGGAGAGATAGGACTAAAACTCACAAATGACCTCTATCCCCAGGATCGACTCACAGGCAGGCATGGACTGCTACTGCACGAGCTTTGTCGGAACAGGCGGGTCTATAAAACAGGGGAGCGAAGGGTTTGTGGTATCCGAGCTGATAGATGAATCGCTCCACATCTCTCCATTATATACTGAAAGTCACCGTTACCCCCTTTATACTCTTGAAAAGCGGGACATAGATTCAAACCATGCCCTATTTGAAATTGAGCGAGATTTACACAGGAAGTTTAGGATAATGGGCATAAAAGATGCTAAGGCTGTAACAACACAGTATGCAGGTACCGACCGAGTAATGAGAAATCCGCCTGCAGAGCTGAAAAGCAGACATACACGGCTTATATTGAAAGGTTTCACCAAATACCCACTTGACAAAAAATTCCTTGCAGGCAACAAGTTTGAGATAAGGATCTACAATGCCCAATCATCAGATCTCTCTGGCTTTATTTCACAGATAGGCAAGGTAGGCAATTTTTACGGTCTTCAGAGATTCGGCAGCGAAAGATTGGTGACCCACCTTGTGGGTAGGGAAATCATCAAGCGCAACTTTTTACATGCTGTCCAGCTGTTGCTCTCCTACACCACTGAATTTGATACTCAAATGAGCAAGGAAATCAGAAACAGGTGCTCTGATCCAAGCAACTATCGGCAGGTGCTCAAGATGCTTCCGAGAGGCATGGACATTGAGCGGCAAGCGCTGTCGGCGTTGGTCGCTGGCAAAGATAGCATTGCAGCGCTACGTGCTATACCGATCACAATACGGAGACTATTCGTCCAAGCATATCAAGCGTATATTTTCAACATATGCCTTAGCAGAGCCGTCATGGCAGGGGAAGATCTGTTGCAACCACAGACAGGAGACCTGTGCTTTGAAATGGAGGGGCCTGCAACCTTTGGTAGAATAATCAAGTACTATCCGAGCTCAAATGTAAGATTGGTTCCGGCAATAAGGATGGCAGGGTATACCTTTCAACCGGGCAGGGGCAGATTTGAAAGCATCACAAAAGCAATACTACAAGAGGAAGAAGTGGATGCAAAGGATTTTTACATAAAGGAGATGCAAGAACTGAGCCACCAGGGAGGCTTTAGACAGGCTCCACTATCGTGCACAGATTTTTGCTATAAACGAGATCCACTAAAGGTGTCATTCAAGCTGCCTAAAGGATCATATGCCACCACCCTCTTACGCGAAATAATCAAGCCAGATGATCCAATTAAGAGTGGCTTTTAATTGCTCAAATCAAACTCTCAATGACAGTGAAAAATTTCCTAATAATAATAAGCAACGAGGAGCGGTCCCGTCTAATAGTTGAGCGCAGGTATTTTCCTTTACTGCTCCTGTTATCTGTAGATACCTTTGTTCTTAAGAGTATTATTTATCATCATCATATAAAGTTTAATCTACCGGTAAGGTGTTTTTAT
Organism: Nitrososphaera sp.; assembly: GCA_036566425.1. Lineage (GTDB taxonomy): Archaea > Thermoproteota > Nitrososphaeria > Nitrososphaerales > Nitrososphaeraceae > Nitrososphaera. Next base: position 11,175 of record DATCWI010000027.1, on the reverse strand, counting down.
CGGCTCTCTAAGTCTTCGTAGTTACATTAGTAAAAGAAGCTTTTTGCAGCAAATTTAGTATCATTAAGAATCAAAAGGCAACATATCCTCCGCCAATACAGAGACAACAATTTAACTATACCATCTATTCATTAATTGATCCATTTGACACATCATAACAATCTTTTCATGAACTAATAGAAATTCTGCCTTTGTTTGCAACAGAAATACTCTTTCTAAACCAAAAACTGGAAATTAAGAAGGCGGTCAATATAATATATAGCACTGCAGCGTGTTACACCATATTCATATGGTAGGTGGCAAGAACCTGCATCAAATTATAGAAGATGCCATTGACGATATATACAAGAATCTGAGTGTTAAAATAGACAAAACTAACTACGATAGGATCCATGCAATAGAAGCATCGGGCTGCACAAGATTTGCATACTATGAGCGTAAGGACTCGCTACCTTCAGATAATGCGGCAAAGGTCTCAAGCTTGCTTGGAAATTGTATGCGCCATTCACTGAGCAACATTCGCGGCGAATATAAGATTGATACCCTAGCGCTCGAAGTTAATGCAGACATGATAATGGCCGATGAGTTTATCGTAAGATTTGAGATTGTGCCTACCTTACCAGAGGTTCCACACCCACAGCACATGTTATATCTTAATGCATGTCTCTTTGCATTTAACAAGGATGAGGGTTTTTTGATCTACATGACCGAGGAGGGCAAGATGGTCGAGTTCTCTGTGACCAAAAATAATAGGATGTTTGAAGAAATTGTTAGAAGGGCAAGGGTACTCAGCACACTACTAAAAGAAAATAGAGTTCCAATAGTCGAACCATCCAACCTATGTACAACTTGCAAATACTTTGAAAGATGTTATGCAAGAAAGAAGGTAAAAGAAGAAGGCTCAGGCTTTATATTAGAAGAGATCTTTAAACCCAAAAAATAATTCTTACGAAAATATAGAAGTGTTCTGTAGCTATGTATGCTCACTATGACTCTGAGACGTTGCGTACCCTTGGCTATACCTTCTTGCCCTTGAGCCAAACAACACACCCACAAGGAATACAAATACTCCTGCAGTTACGGCAAACATGAATATTTCTTCAGCCATATTATATCGTGGAGCCCTGTAGGAAACTTAATACCTTTTTGAATTGCATTATAGCATACTATGATAATATCATAAAATGTCAAGGAAATGTCAATGCAAACTCTTTCTCAAAGTAACTTGTTTGGAAGTTTGATCCAGTCAACCTGTAGGAATAGCTTCCCTCAACGCGGTACTGGCCAGTGCCATCTACCATGCTATCCCAGCTACTGGCAGTTAGGTTGTTACGAACTGCAACCTTTGTGTCTTTAAGAGTGACAGTACTGTTGCCTACTATCGGGAATATGTCCTCTTGTCCGGCTACAAAACCTTCAGGGCTTATTCCAATATCCCCAGTTGTCATCTGATACTGACCCACATTCAGAGTATAGTGGATCATTTCAAGAAGGGAGGTGCTCCTGTTAGGATTATGAACGTCAAAGACGACCTGTACAGTTGCATTCTCTTCGTCTGTTGCCTCAACTACGATGTCCTGGAGTCCTAGTTGTAGGTCGGCAATCTGAGTCTGGGATTCGCTAGGAAGAGCCTCATTATTGCCAAGAGGCCTAAAATTTCCCATCCCCATAATAAAAAAAACAGCTATAGCGGCTGCTGCAATGCAGCCAGCTGCTACATAAATAACCTTTGTATTCACAGGTACCCTTTTCGTGTTCGTCAACGCTTTAAAGCTGTCGATTAATCCAAATGCTTATACTAGTCAGTACAAGAAAAATTGCTGCAGGTTGCAATACCACAAAGCTGCGAACATAGGACGTGAGAGAGCTCAGAAAGCTCAGATGAGGTTGTTTGATTACACGGGCTTTGCTATGTTAACCTATACCATCAAGCAAGGTACAACAGGGTTCGAACCTGTGGGCGAAGAAGAGCTGGTCGGCAAGATGACTAATGATAAGGAGTCAATGCTTTTTATTTGCGATAAGGATGGCTATGCAAAGGCTCAATCAAAACCTATGCCAATTGAACAGGGAGAAGAAGCTTACAAAAGGATGCTTGCAGATGGTATGCAAGAATTTACTGGCGAAATCAAGACAGTATCGTAAGCGCAATATACTAATTTGAACGGTCAGAAAAAAGAGAGAAAAAATGGTAATAGTCTGTGTACAAGTGATTAATAGTAGTAGTAGCAAAGGTCAGGCGATGACCAAAATTATTACAGCTAAAATCATACAATAATGCGTGTCCCTAGGTTATTACCAGAAATTGCCTTCTCAATCACTACAGGATCGGACTTTACTACTACTGTAGGTATTTTGCTCCGCTCTATCACCTTAAGCGCAACAATGTCCATCAAGTCATAAGCGCCTGCAGCCGAATCTTCAGATCCCAATAGGTCTATGCACTTTTTGACAGTTATTTCGTTGAATAGCTTGGCGTTCTTGTTTTTGTTGGGATCGGAATCATAAATACCATCAACATCTGTTGCGTTGAGAAACTTCGAAGCTTTGACTTTTTCAGCAATAAGTGCAGCTGTTGCATTTGTGCTCTGCCCAGGATGTAGGCCGCCTGTCACAACTATTCTGCTGGTTGTTATAGCCTTGCTCACCTGCTCCAAGTCTTCAGGGACTGCAGGGTATGCCTGATCGCCAAGCGCAAGAATCAAGAGTCTTGCATTCAACCTTGAAACCTCTATGCCTATTATGTCCAAAGATGCTTCGTCCGAGCCAAAACTTCTTGCGGTAGAGATGTAATGACGCGCAAACTTCCCCCCGCCAGCTACAACCACTGGTTGCACTCTCTCGCTTATTTTGCTCAGCATACTAGCATACCTCTTCAGTTCGTATGCAGATTCATCACCAAACGCTTTCCCAGATAATTTGATTACAATCCGATACCTAGCCTGCGTGAATCTTACCAGCCCCCATATTCAGTATGCCTTGATCTCCAAGCACCTTTTTAATAGCTCCCTCCACTTTATCACGGTTCTCTGCAGTAGTATAGACTCGTAACATGTCAAAGAATCCTGAGATGGATTCTACAAGTGGAATCTCTGACATAGGCATCTCATATACCCGATCTTTATCTACAACTAATACGGAATACATCTCTTCTTTACTTGGAGTCAGGGGCATCGAAGGAGCACGAGATACATCGACAAAGACATAGTTGCTATTGACACCTGCTACATTAGCAATATGAGAGGAAAGTGCCTCCAATGCTTTTCTATCCATCCTTTGTCTATCGCGTTTATGCAAGAACTTTTCGTAGACACTCTTAAGTAGCCTCCTGTCGCGGTAATCTTGAGCCATCTTGCCGGAAAATGCATACTTGCCGGAAAGTGCACACAGTCGCTCAAGTGTGGCTTCATCTGTTAGCGCAAGGTAGTTATGCAGCGAAGTATCCGTCAATACAAGAGCTTCGTCTGCGGAAATCATCGAACGCAGGAGCATTACTTCAGCAGATCTAACTGTCTTATGAAAATAGACTGCCTTAAACATTTCATAGCGTGAGATCAGCATTGATTCAAGGGAGTTGAGAGCAGACCTGTTTATTGCAAGTCGGTTCTTCGAAACTTCAAGAGAACTTACAAGCCGGTGGTAGTCTAGCTTGGCATACTCTGCACCCGTGAAAAGCCCATCTCGAGGTAAATAGTCCATGATGTCTGCAGACAGTCCACCAGAAATGATCTCATTCATGAAATTAACCTTTGACTGACCGAATGAGAGCCGACATATCTGGTGTGCGTTGTAGCCGTATCTTCCCAAAATGTCAGCAATCTCACTTTGCATTATAATCTTTTTTCCAAGATCCTCATGGCTGGTATTACAACGATACTCAAGTACCTCTTCGAACAGGTGTGAAAAAGGTCCATGCCCAATATCGTGCAGCAACGCGGCAAGTCGCAGGTCCTGTACGATTTCGGCATGATCGATGTATCCCTTGCCAAGCAGTGTTTCCCCTGCAAGACCGGCGATATGCATTGCACCAAGGGAGTGTTCAAAGCGCGAATGCTGTGCGCTTGGGTACACTAGGTGTGCGCCAGCTAGCTGTCTTATTCTCCGCAAGCGCTGAAAAGCAGGGCTATCGATCAGTTGTTTTTCAACCAGCGAAAATCGGATGTATCTATGGATGGGATCTGTTATTTCGCCTGCGAAATCCATATTGATTACTTGTTTTGTATCATAAGAGAAGGAGACTTAAACTTTGAGTTCTTTCCTTATTATTTTCATTATTTCCTGATGGACCTGCTCCTTACTCTTTGACCCATCAATAACCTTCCATTGATACTGCTTTGCAAACTTCAGGTAGTTTTTATAGGCATTTGTAGCTAGCAGAGTATCGGATTCAAATGTATCCTGTCTCTCAGCGCGCTTGGCAGATATGCTTGGATTGACCAAGATCAAAAGTACAACATCTTCTTTTGGCAAGCCCTTGTCTAGCAGAAGAAGCCAGTTAATGTCCATGCCGTTTGCCACGCCGTATACAAGGTTTGACTGCCAGTAACGATTCATGATAATAATCGTACCGTTTTCGAGCATGCTCTCGATCTCTTTCTTTTTTTCCCATCTGTTTGCGGAGAACAGTAAGTGCTTGACCTCTGAGGGATAATCGCGCTTACCCTCAAGGAATGCTTTTATTTCCATTCCAATTGGTGTAGTGTAGTCAGGAAAGTCCAGAATGACACAAATCTTGCCGGAGGCCTTCAGGGTCTCTACAAGCATGCGAGACTGGCTACCCTTGCCAGCCTTATCTGTACCCTCTATTACGATTATCGTACCTCGTGTTGCCACTGCCTAAGGTCTGGTATGCATCAATAAAAGGATTCAAGGATCTTTGCCCATAATATAAAATTTATAATATAATGAACAAAATACCTTAGGGGACAGGATAATTATCTAAAGAAAGTGTGTTGAGTTTATTTGGAAGAGCCCCTGATTTTTTTGGGTATAATATATAGTACACCTATTGAAATATATTTCAAAAAACAACAAATTAAAATATTAACAGATTGATGTAAAAATTAACCTTGCGGATGGTGCTTTTGTGCAAGTGAAAAAATCAACTATTGCCATATTTGACACCTTTAAGACCCGCAAGAACAAATTTACCGGCGAGGCAAAGAGGCAGCGCGGCATCATTGCACATCTGGCCACAGAGCAGAGTCCAGACCTTCGCACGAGGACGTCAATAGCACATGCCATTGCCAAGCAACACGGTATCTTATGGCAAAACATCTACTCAGGCATATTCCGCGACCTTGACGAAGTTCTCATTCCAGCAGGTGTGGTAAGGGAGGGTGGCAGGCTGCCCTTGAGGAGGGGGCCGAAAGCACTTCAGTTAGAAGGAGTGCCATTCTACGAATTAACGGATACTGGTATTTTGGTAGCATCAGCAATTGAAGAGCTTAGTGATAACCGTATGCACTTGCTGCGTTCATATATCGCATCACTGGCTGCAAGTGACTCAGATTCCAGGATAATGAAAGAGAGTCTGCTATTCCTGATATTGGTAGCCCCAGCATTTGTTTCAAAGATCATCAACGAATACATTTACGCTTACAGCACTGGGACAATTGATAGCATTGTGCCGCTTGATATTAAGAAGCTGAGGTCAGTTATATCCAAGCAGATAATAGTCGAAAAAGAGCTGGTAGAAGCTGTTATCACTATGCAGCAGGACCAAAGAGAGCTTGTTACAAACTTTTTCAAAGTACTCACTTAGTGGCCCTTATAACCGCAAGCTATGCATTGATACTTTTTCTGCTTGCCCTTACAGCCCTCGCAACGCCATATTGTTGCGTTCCTGCATTTTGGACAGCTGAAACTCTCGGAGAGCTCTCCAGGTCTCACTTGCCTACCGCAGGCATTGCAGTTTGGCATCTCATAAGAACCTGCATACATCGACTGGGTGATATCATCATCGGAGTATTTTTACTTTGTTAAATTTCAAGGTTGAAAAATAAAGGGATTTATATGATCAAGTTATTATTCCGTGGGCATTGGAAGATACTTGACAAGAGACTTAGCCAAGGAGATGGATGTTAGATCTAAGAATTTTATGAGTTTGTTTGTCATGCCAGCAACAGACATAGTAGAAGAGGACAACGATCTAGTAGTCACTATTGATCTGCCAGGCTTCGCCAAGAAGGATACCAAATTCCTAAATCTACAAGCATTCCAATAACATAAACGTGTACCTAATTTTTTGTGACTTTTCAGTAATGTAAGCTTCTCTTGTTGATGAGTGAAATGAGAGGAATTGAGTCCAAATGGTCACAGTACTGCGCACTGCTAAATGTAATACTCATCATAACTATCGTATCATTCGATTGTGCTCTGCTGTGTCGCTTCTTTCTGTCCATATTGCAGTAATGATAGGAACTTTGATGAAATGCTAGACAATAGGAATTTAGCAGTGAATATTACTCGATAAGAAAAGTTTCAACTTCTCAAGAGGAATTGTAGTTATTGCAGAAAAGAAGTAAAAGCGCACAATGAAAATAGCTGTAATTGAGAGACCAAATCATGCCATGTCCTAGTTAGGCAGCTATTTTTCCAACGTACATAGGGTTCAAATTTTCTTTTTCAATGCTACTGCAACTGCCACAGCAGTTGCAGCAAAGCCGCCGCACGCAAGATAAAAGTTGTATGGCAAAATCAACGCGGATCCAATGAATAATGCAGAACCAAGTATACTGGCAGCGAGTGCACTATTATTTTTCTCATAACCGCCATTAGCCCCCTTCGTTTCAAGGTATGTCTTCAACAGCGGAGCAACACTTACTGAATCTTGAATTCCCTTTGCAAACCTCTTTGCAGATATTTTTACTTCCTCAATGTAAGCGTCACGTAACAGGCCCTCTTCTTCAAGGAGTCCTGCAAGCACCCTGACGAACCTGAATGTCACCTTATGATGATAATAGATGCCCTCAAGAATAGAAGACATACGCATGTATAGTGCAAGATTCTTTGGAAGTCGGAAAGGAAATCGGCTCATAGTCTTGTTTGCAAGGTCTACCAGAGCCTTCACTTCCATCCTGTCGACCTGTTGACCATGCATGGATTGGATGCTGAGTGTGATGCCACGCTCAACTACGTGACGATTCACTGTGGGCTCAAGCGTCCCAAGTTCTATTAGTACGTTGACAGTCCTCTCGGGGTCCTTATCTATCAGGCCAAGATAGAGGCGAATAAGCCGGGTACGGGTCTCGCTGTCGAGCCTTCCTACCATTCCAAAGTCGTACAGTATTAGACGGCCGTCGTCTGCAACTGAAATGTTGCCAGGGTGTGGATCTGCATGGAAGATATTGTGATGTAGAAGCATCTTGAAGAATAATCTATGCACACGCACTACAAGCTTTTCTCTGTCGATCCCTTTTTCGTCCAGCCTTGAAATATCCGTTATCTTGACGCCTGGAACATATTTCATTGTAAGCACATGTTTGGTAGTCCTCTCCAAGAATATGTCCGGTATTATAACTGACGGATCGCCTGATAGATTGCGCTTGATTGTAAGCAGGTTCTCTGCTTCTTTGCGATAGTCCATCTCCTCATGCACTGTCTCTATGAACTGTGCCATCATGCCTTCTGCCGAGAATCCCAGATTCGGATCGATAAACCGTGTTGCAAGAGGCAATATCTTTTTCATAACGTAAATGTCATCTTCAATTACCCTTTCAATATTTGGCCTGGACACCTTGACTATGACCTGCTTGCCATCATACTTTGCCAAATAGACTTGTCCAAGGCTTGCTCCAGACAGCGGAGCAGTGTCAAACTCTTCAAATGCATCCTCTATCCTCCCTAGCTCATTTTCAATTACAGGCTTTACCTGTGAGAACAGAGCAGGGGGGACATCATCCTGCAATTTTGAGAGCACTTCAAGGTAAGGCTGCGGCAAAATGTCTACACGTGTTGAAAGCCACTGACCGAGCTTAATGTATGACGGCCCAAGCTCAATGAATGTTTTAAGCACCTTGCGAGCATGCTTACGGTACTTTTCTTCGTCTACATTTTTGCCCTCACGCTTGACCCATTCACGCCTGTCTCGCCGTAAATTTATTACGATGGGCAAAAGCTTCAGCACTACCTTAGCTACGCGGAATTTTGAAGGCTGCGGAAAGACTGAGGCTTTTTCGGCAGGAGTTGTGTCCTCTTTTCTAATCTGAGCCGGGCTCTCCATTGAGCTTACTCACTCCTTTTCTTTTCCAGCGAGCTGGTAGCCGTCTTGAAAACAAGGTTGCCTGTTGCAGACTCGGCAATATATCCAGCCAGAATTGCGGCGACGACAGCGTCATTTGTGTTCTTGTCCTCCTCTTTGCATATATTGTATGTCGTTATGCTTAAGCGCCTACCAATTATGAATATAGCTGTGGCCCCTGCCAAGTACTCTGGCACATCCACAAGCAGACGCCCAAGTGGGCTACTTAATGGATCCACTCTATCCATGGGGACGGTGTAATGCGTACCATAGTCTCTGATGTGGAAACTGCCACAGCGGCACTGCTTGTTGGCCCCCTTTTTGTTGCCAAGAAGAGGCTCCGTGGGGCCAATTATAGGCCCGACTGTCTTGGGTACAATGATGTTGCTATAATCGTCAACGAACTTCACGTATCAAAAAAGATGTCAATTGGATATAAGATTAACGAATAGGTTTAATTCTTGCATCACGTCCGTAAGTCGATGAGAAGTGTTAAAGTCATTGAAAGCACCAGGATCTACTCAGGTGGCATCAATCTCAGGAAAGACAAATTCTCACTAAACGGTAAGATCCTTGATAAGGAGATCGTCGGACATCAAGACTCTGTTGGGATAGTAGCCGTAAGAGGTAGTAGCGTTATCCTTGTTTCCCAATATCGCCATGCAGCAAACAAGGTGCTGCTAGAGATCCCTGCAGGAAAGATAGAAAAGAATGAGACACCGATGCAGGCGGCAATTCGCGAAATGGCAGAAGAGATTGGCTGCTCTGGAACTCTCAAACCGCTCTTGAAATGGTATCTTGCGCCCGGCTACTCTACTGAGTTGATGCATGTATTTGTAGCTACGAACCTGAGAGAAATAACTAGAGGTCTTCTGGATGATGATGAGGATATTGAGATAAGGAAGATGAAAAATACGGTGGCAATTGAAAAATGCCTCAATGGAAATATCGAGGATGCAAAAACTATTGCTGCATTGCTAGCCTATTACAGTCAGTCCAACTGAATCGACAAGTATACCCTTTTGTCTTGTGTCACATAGATTAATAATCCTCTCAATCACCATCTCCAAGGTAAATGCTGGTAGAAAATTTTTATGCTATGAACACAAATCTAATGGTGTATGACTTTAATGCGTTATGCAGCAAGAGAGCTATCTAGAGAAATAGGCAAAAGATCACGTGAGTTTTACGAATTTGTAATGCCAGCAACAGATATGTATGAAGATGAAAATGGTCTGATTGTTAAGATTGACTTACCAGGTTTCAAGAGAGATGAGATCAAGATTAGTATTGATGAAGATATTCTCTCAATAAGAGCGAAAAGAATAGAACCAGAGGATGAAAGTCTTGGCAGCATACTGTATTATAAACAGAGGCCTATTCAAATAGATAAAAGAATATCTTTGCCTGTCTCTATCAAAGAGGGTGAAAAAGTGACTGGAACAGCAACATATGTAGATGGAGTTGTTACATTGAAGATTCCCACTTCGAGAGCAAACATCATCCCGGTAACATGATAGCTAACTGGATTAATGGGCATAAAAGTAGATTATTATTTATTTATATCATTTGATGTCTGGCACTATTGTCTTACCATTAACTATTAGTGCTTGTCATAGTTGACGTTATCCTTGCTGCCTGGATTCCAATGGGAATAAAGATTGTCTGTATTTTGATGTTCCGGACTTGATAATCGTATGACGATCCCTAAGGTAATAGGTCTCTATCATATGTGTCGTAGAGTATGCCTAAGACACAATGGCAATCTTATCGTTGCTGAGATTCTTGATATTTGTTTTCTGTTAAAACAAAGTAGCATTTTATTATTCTTGTTCTAGCTGTTTATACTTTCGCTGTAGGGTTCTGTTAACTACGTCGTAAAGCAGATATTCAAATTTTGGCAATAGTGTCGATTATCCTCGCAAGCTCAATATCGTAGTTGCTTATACCATTGACATCATGCGTCACAAGGTCGACCCTAACGCGGTTGTAAACGTTAAACCATTCGGGATGGTGGTTAATCTTTTCTGCATTCATTGCAACTTTTGTCATAAATCCAAATGCCTGCACGAAGTCATCAAACTCAAATGTCTTGTTTATCTTGCCATTTACAACCTTCCAGTTATCAAGCTTGCTTACTTCCTGGTCTATCTCATCCTTAGACAATTTACGATATTCATCGTCTGACATAAGATAAGTGAGTCAGGCTGTCTAATACATCTTGCCCATATGAAGGAATGACATCCTCTTAGCAGCTATTACAATTGCAGCTATTGCAAGTGTGGTTACTATAGAAGCAAAGCCTATGGGGAACTCGGGCACTACAGTCAGCCCTGACTGCACCATTTCGTTTGTGTCCTTTATCTTTTCTACTCGTACATTGAACGATCCTGGAGACGCAAATGTCACATCCTGAGAAGATATGCCCTCAGGAGTCGTCACTCCACCAGAGCGTGTTACTTCGTTGCCATCCTTGTCCACAAGGACTAATTCGTATGCGGCAGCAGATACAGGCATATCGGATTTGTCAGTTATTCGCATGCCAAACGTTACGGGCTGCTGGGGGAGAATCTGTTCAGGCCATGTGAGACCCACCTTATAATTCTCTGACTCCGCAGAAACTTGAGCCACTTTTACTTCACTATCGGGGCTTGAAGGGCTCAGTCCGAACACTGCCTTGTCTGGTGTTCGGTTCTCAGATGTCACCTTGCTAGCAATATTTTCAAGGTTAGTCTTTGATATGGTATAGTGCACTATAGTTGCATTTGGAGTATAGGTATCTACTGCCACGGGAACGCTAATGCCATTTACTGTAGCATTGAGTGATTGTTTGTTAAAGTCAGATAACGACTTTGGAATTAATACTTCCGTATGAAGCATGCCTATCCTGCTTATCATTTCAGAGGTCCAATTAAACGGCATTGAAAACTGGA
>DATCWI010000010.1:0-31355 GCA_036566425.1 Nitrososphaera sp. | reverse complement strand
CGTCCTTTTGCTTCGGGTTGTTGTATTTGCTTTAAGACTGGCGTCATTATCCTTGACAAATTTTGATAGACTGCGAACGATTTCCTTTGCTTCCTTCAAATCTATGGTTATTCTCTGCTCGCCCTTTTCTAGCTCCAACGTAATGGATGGATTTATCCTGACCATACCAGATAACTACTCTAGATATAAAAATATCTAGCTATATAACTATATAGAGGAAAAGAAAAAGAGAATCAAAAGTTCTGACCGTGACTGCGAGTCCCTCTGGGTTCGTGGTTTTTATGAAAATGAGGTTGGCTGGACACTAGTAATTTGAAGGGGGATCTGATACATAATTCCTTCGTAAAATTTATAGCTCATCTCTCGCAAAGTTACCAGAAATAAGAAATGAATGATGGTCAAGAACATATACTTCATGTACAAGCAGCTCTGCTATACTACAATATTCCGTTTGAAGAGAAGATAATAATCGCGGATGAGAATTCTTGTCCTGTTTGCTGGAAGGTCAATATCATAGCGTTTACCAATGAGTGTATATTTAGCTATCTAGATGGTCTTCTTACCCATAGATAGAATATGCGCATTGATAGTATTCCTCTTCTGTCAAATCACCATCCGATTCTGCCTCCCTTTTCCAGCTCCTTAGGCGGCTGGCGAGGGTCTTGTTGCTGACGCCCTTGAGCGTCTTTTTGAACTGCTTGTACCTCACCGGCTTGGTAGAGCAGCAGAGCGGTATCAAAATTTCTTCTTTATATTATTTTTTCAAAGATCAAGAAGTGCTTTCACATGCCCATAACGTTTGTATTCATCTGTCAGTCAGTACCTTGGCAAGTTTCCTTGAAATATCCGTAACAGAGAGCACGCCAGCCATTGATCCATCGTGTTCAAGCACTACCAGTCTCTTGACCTTATTCTTAGCCATTAATGCCCTGGTCGTTACGTTCTTGCCGAGCTTCCCATTCGTATGAGCACTTTAAGATGGGCACCGTTTCAATACTAGGCTAGCTAACACCATTTAGCGTACAATCCATAGGAATGCAGTGCGATGCACAATATTCCACCAAGAAGATATATTGTTCAAGAGGCATATTATAAAATGAACGAAAATGGCTTCAAGAAATGAGGGCGTGGATATGACTTCTCGAGTAGAGGACTACATGAACACCAAGATGGTTGCCCTTAGTTCTAGGGTCAGTGTCTTGGATGCTGCCAAGGCAATGACTGAGAGGAACATTAGCTCCGTGGTGATAACGTCACAGGATGATGGCAGTATCGTTGGTATACTCACAGAACGCGATATCGTAAAGATCATTGCAAATGGCGCGCCTGCTGATGGAATTATTGCTAGCTCGCTGATGTCTTCGCCTGTCTTGTCGATAACAAAAGATGCTATGATTGAAGAAGCTGCTAGGTTAATGATTCGACAAAGGGTGAGGCACCTTTTGGTCGTAAATTCTCGGCAAGAAGTAGTAGGTATTATTACTGCTACAGACTTGGCAAGATATCTCAAGCAAAAACTCGCTTCGACTATTAATTCTGCCAACGTCGGTGATGAGGAGTCTTCGCTAGCAGAAGTGTGGGAATTATTCTTTTAAAGTCTGCGCAGTACAAAAAAGAGCCTCTCTCCCATTATCTTACACTGCAATTCAGTGTAACTACACTGGTAATGTTTGTAATAAAATCCACAGTATCTAGCAAGATTCATAGTATCAGCATCTTTATCCATCATCAGAGCTGGATTGTTACAATTTACTAGTTATACATCGTATAACATTCTTATCACTTGTTATATCTGTAATTTTTGAGTTCCTCTCTCATAATCTCCTTTAAACAAACTAGAAGAACAATGGCAGCAGAGGATATTGGTAACTTTGCGAGAGATGAGCTATGAATTTTACGAAGGAATTGTGTATCATGATCCCACTCTCTTTCTCTGTCCAAGTTAATGGAAAAGAGCTCTTACTGGCCATTCCGCAAAGAGTTTACAGAACCAAACAGCATATCATTCATAATCATGATTGACGAGTTGACACCTAAATTAAAAAATGAAGAGATATGATAGATCGCTTGCCAACATTTCGGCCGGGCAACGTTCCCTGCAAGAATTTCAAGAGATAGCCGCGAAGTTTCTACAAGTCACTTCGCATTACGCTTTTAATGGGTTGAACCCTGGTGGAACCTACAAAGGAATATGGACAAGAGACGCCTCATTCATTATTGAGGATTGGTTCTGTTCTGGAAAAGACATGCGCTGTCTGCTGGATGCAATTTTGCATGTTTGGTCGCACCAGATAATAACAGCAAATAGCGTTGATAATTGCACAATCCCTGTTACCAAGGCTGGAAGCAAGGTAATCTATGGCCGAGGCTCGCCAAATCTGCGCTACTGTAGGACTGATTCTACAGTGCTCTTGCCCAAACACTCCTTTGAAGGAGCCCTTCCGACAACAATATTTCAGGATTTTGCTGAAGTGTACGGTGAAAAACCAGATATCGATTCGACTGCTCTAATGATCTCGACAACATCATCAGTATTGACTGGCCTGATTGAGAAATGTATGGTGAAGAAAGGAACAGATTCCAAAACTCATTATACGCAACCACACGATCATTATGGTGATGGTGACGGCAGCAGTCATAGCAGCATCCTTGTCTCATATGATTGCCTGCTAAGAGCCATTGACAGTCTGATCCCCTGTCTGCTTCAAGCTGTAAAGTATCTCGAGCGTCAGGACGTTGATGGTGATGGCCTGCTAGAGCAGGGGCATAACGAAGACTGGATGGATACTGCCCTGCGATCTGGAAAAATTGTATATAGCCAGGCATCTTGGCTATTGGCTCTCGGAAATCTTTACTCTCTGCTATCTATCCTCGGGTACTCTGAGCAGGCCAAAGAGGTTATTGGGTTGGCAAAGAAAACAATTCATGCTGTGGAAAAGAAACTGTGGTCAGAACAAGACGGATGCTACTTTGATTTGTTATACTTGTCTCCTAATTGGAAAGAAGACTCTACTACAAGGAACGGCCTGCTCACCCAAGATGTCTGCTTGTATCTAGTTGCGTTATCTGAATACCTCCATATTGATGATGATAACTCAAAGCAATTCCTCGCACAAAGCCGAGAATATACGTTTGAGAGTATTGAGTTGAAGCAAATTCACGAGCACGTACACAGGTCCCTTGATGCTATTCAAAGCAGAATTTGGTCAAAGAATGAATTTGAATGGCCTCTGGTGACAGAGAATGTCCTTGAAAAAACAGGCCCTAGGTTACTTGACAAGAACGAGTACCACAACCACGCTTTCTGGCCTTGGATAACTGGAATAGAAATGCTTGCAAGATCGAGGTTTGGCAGGCTAGATGAATGCCTGTCGCTTTTATCAATAGTTATATCTGAAGAAGGACCGAAAGATTATTCGTTTTATGAATGGATTGATCCAAATACAATGATTGGAAAAGGTGCTGTGCCATTTAGAACTGGAATATCTTCTTTAAGATTAGCTATTTCTGATTACATCGCACTACTGAAGCATTGATTTTATAGAAAAATCACATTGCGCGCCCCATATTGCCAAATCTCATGACCTAATTATCCCGCTTTTGCCACCATCTTGCAAAAGGACATAGTCGTAGCAACTGAGAGAGAGACGCGGCAAAACTAGAATACTTGGTTATGCCGAAAGCCTTTAAAATTGCAACTCCATATTGCATTGTCGCTATCTAAGGGCGATAAGAAAAAGAGAAAAAAATATCAACACCCTTGGATGATTTAGCCACCCGTTACTTGCGGACGAACGGTCCCTGCGGCGCAATCAACTCCCACATTTTGACAGAACTTCTTATAAAATATGTAAATAGCATGCTATCTATGTCTAGGACATCAAGACCGATGGACTCCAAAACATCCTCATAGTAGACGACGAAGAGGATATAGCTATGATTCTCAAAGAAATGCTGGAGAATAGTGGTTTTGATGTTGATACTTTCACCAACTCTGAGGAAGCACTCCAGCATTTCAAGTTTCGCGAAAAGAAATACTCTCTTGTCATAAGTGACATAAGGATGCCGGGCGTGTCTGGGATTCAACTAGCTAAGAGAATTAAATCGATTGATCCAAGTATCAAAATAATATTGTTAACCGCATTCGAAATCAATAAGTCAGAATTTGACAAAGTTATGGACTACAAGAACGTGGATGGTTTTATTCAAAAGCCAGTATCAATGGAGCGGCTCAATAGAGAAGTATCAAGATGTCTTGGAGGGAGCATTGAAAGTGGCTAAATTAATTACTGTTAATTCAAATGAGGCTCCTGAAGTACTAGCTGTTCCCGAATTTCTCGAACACTCCATATTGATATATCCTAACCTGTCCGCATTAAGAAAAGTATATTCCCAATATGCCAAGAAACGATTAGAGGAAGCCAATGAGATATTATTGATAATTCCATATTATGAAACGACCGACTCTGTTCGAGCTGTCCTAAGAAATGTAGGCGTCAATGTGTCAAAGTATGAGAAAGAAAACGTATTAGTCATTATGGACAGTGAAAAAGCATATCAAAAATCAGAAGGTGTCCATAACTTCAATCTCCTGCTCAACCTATTAACAAAACGTGCAGATGCCTTGGGCAAGAAAGGTGTTTCTATTTTCGCTGATGGAGGATTATTTTTCTTGTATGAAAGGGAAGAGGAGCTTGTTGCAGATGAAATGAATTTGCCGACAGAGTTTGATACAAAATGTAGGTGCTTTTGCACTTATCATTCAGAAGATTTTAAGAATTTTTCAAAACAGCAGGAGGAACAATTACTCAAACATCATTACCGATGCTTCTATGTTAGAGAATAGCGGTGCATCAACCTAATTTACCACTCGACCTAAAATAAAACCACGTGTGTGTGTGTGTTGCAACAGTTTGGAAAATGAGCTATACCACGGGCCTTTGCAATAGAACTAGTTCTGTTGTTAGCATTGTCGGGCTACTACGGAGACTTGAATAAAGATAGAAAAGAGGAGAACAGACAACAACAAGCGAAAGAGAGTCTTTGGTCAAATTGAACAGGTGATAGACGATGATGATAACGATTGGGATGCGTGATGTTCTTTGCCTAGATAAATTTCTCCATAGAGCCCATATCAAGTCACTTGCTAAACATGTCTCTTCACGAATGTCATGCTCATAATGAGTTCTCTTTTTTGATCCTCTTTCGCAGGAGTGAGTGCCTTCTTCCACAACATTTCAAAAAAGTTCTATTGTTGCATCATATTTTTATCTCACAAGAAACCAATGGGATAGCTTTGGCTTAAAAACTAAATGGTCTTAAAGGATGTTTTTGATAGATCTCAGTATTAATCATGACGACGATTCTGGCTGGAATGCAGGATTCGCTTCTTGTACTTAAATCTTCAAAGGTTGGGTGGAGGGTTCATGAGTCTTTGGTGGGGACTAATCCAGAATGCATATCACTTGATCCTCTTAATCCAAGCAGAGCTTATTGCGGAACATTTGGCGGAGGCCTATGGAAAACAGATGATGGTGGACAAAATTGGAATAAAATTGGAAAGGATTTCATCTCCAGTCCGAATGTAACCTCGGTTTCAGTTAGTCCTCTAGAAAGGGGAAATGAAGAATTCAATGTAGTGTATGCGGGAACTGAGCCAAGCGAGTTTTATAGATCGGATGACGGGGGCCAGTCTTGGGAAAGAATGATTAACCTAAATAATCTGAGCTCATCTCAATCATGGAGCTTTCCCCCGAGGCCCTGGACTCATCATGTGCGTTGGATTGAGCCGGATGTCAATAGTCCAGGTTATGTTTTTGTTGCAATAGAGGCAGGAGCACTCGTTCAAAGTCGTGATGGCGGCAGAACTTGGATAGACAGAGTTAAGCAAGGGCCATATGATACTCATACTCTAGCTACGCATCGGAAGGCTCCTAAACGGCTATACTCTTCGGCAGGCGATGGCTATTTTGAGAGCTTTGATTATGGAGAAACATGGAACAGGCCGATAGCGGGGCTTAAGCATCATTACCTTTACGGACTTTGTGTCAATTCTGAGGATCCTCAAACTGTAATCGTATCCGCGTCTTCAGGAGCTTGGCAAGCTCATTACGCAGAAGATGCCGAGTCATTTATGTACAGAAGATCTGAAGACAGCGGACAGTGGAAACTGATTTCAAAGGGTCTTCCTGAACCATGTGGAACAATGATTGCAATTCTGGTCGCAAGTTCGAAGAATGCTGGAGAGTTCTATGCTGTCAGCAACCGCGGAATATTTTGCTCTACTGATTCAGGCATCTCATGGAAGGCGCTCGATATCTCATGGCCAAAAGAATATCTTTCACAACATCCTTGGTCGCTAGCAATAGAAGAAGAAGAAGAATAGAGTGTGTATGTAGTACAATATTGTATTTAGCCATAGAAAATTAAATAGCCGTAGAGGAAGTATATGCCAATTGCCTAATAATAATAATCCATAGCTCTATAACAAGTGATATCATAACATTACGTGCTCAAATGACACTTTTGACTTCAGCATTAATTCATAACATAGCAGATCTGAAGACCTTTTTTCATGATTGGTAAGGCACAAGCTCAGTCTTGATGGTTCACCGATAGGGTGGCCTTCTAGGATAAAGCCTTAGTAACTTGTGTTACAGTTATACCAATAGCACTATGTTCCTGAAAGAGGCTGAAAAGGTAGAGGTTACCTGCCTAGTTGACAACAATGTTGATGTTCTTTTACCAAGTAACGAGGTGGCTCATCGGCCAGTCTTGGTAAAGAATTGGTATCTCAAACCACTGATTGCTGAGCATGGCTTTTGTGCAGCTTTGACTTTACATGTTGATGGTGTAAAGCATAGGCTATTACTTGATTCTGGCTTAGATCCTCTTGCCGCTTCTCATAATGTCGATGCGCTTGGATTTGACTTATCTTCTTGTGAGTCATTGATTTCTAGCCATGGGCATGTCGACCATGCAGGTGGCTTATTCAATATTAGAACCAAGATGAGTCACACACGGCGAATCCCGCTAGTTATTCACGAACATGCCTTTAGAAATAGATTAGTAAAGTTTCAAGATGGTAGAACAATAAACCTACCGGCTCCAAGCCGATCTCTATTAATGGATGCAGGGTACGAAATTTTCGAAAAGAATTCACATAGCTCGTGGATCGATGATACAGTCTTAGTCACAGGAGAAATTCCAAGGACCAATAATTTTGAGAAAGGATTTCCTAGCCATTATTCAGAGATCGAGAATGGTGAAATGGAAGCTGATCCACTAATCAAGGACGACCAAGCGATCATTGTGAATGTCAAGGATAAAGGTCTAGTTATTCTAACAGGATGCGGACATGCAGGGATAATAAACACCTTGAATTATGCAAAAGAACTAGCCGATGAAGATAGGATTTATGCTGTAATTGGAGGGATGCATCTATCAGGGGGATTATTTGAGCCAATAATTCCTATAACTGTCGAGGAATTAGAGAAATTGAAGCCAAGATATGTTGTGCCATGTCATTGCTCTGGCCTGAAAGCTGTTACCGAAATAGCCAGAAAGATGCCTGATGCTTTTATACAAAACAGCGTCGGAACAAACTATATTTTCTGAATTACTTATTGTAGATGGCTTGCGTTAATACGCCGAAGACCCATGGATGCTAGCTACTCTAGGTTTTTAGTTTATATTGCATTTTCATAGCTATGTTCTTGCACAGTGCCGGACAGTCCAGCACTGTGCAGCTAATGAATCAATATGCCGACTCCCAAACTATGTCTGTATTACTTGTGGACGCTCCTTTACGACGGCTAGAAGTGGCCGACGTCATATAGCAGATGTCGAACATGGCATGGTTACGTTACAACTGAGGCCGATTACAGAGTTCTTCTTCTGACCGGTAGGATTCCATCACCTTTACCAAAATTGATCCGTCAAAGCCTTCAGAAAAAAAGGAAAAGGATTTGCTTGAGGTAGCTCAAGAGGAGTTCCTAAGGGGTTTCTACCATCGGATGGGTGTTCGAACGTATGACGAGCATGCCAATTCGTCTGAAATGTTTAACATTAAGAAAATGCTTCTTATGAGATCCATGTTTAACGTTACAAAATAATAACCTTTGAAGCATGCAAGGTTAGTTTGGTAGATGATGATATGGTCTAGCAGCAAGACTTTTGCTGTCATAGGCGCAGGCTACTCAGCATAGAAGGAAATTCTATTTCAAATCATATTATCAAATTTTCCAAGCTTGTCAGGTCTTATGGCTTTGTGGTCATATCCAAGATGAGGATATATGTTCAAAATACTTGCTCTGATAGTTGGGGGGATATCTCTAATGAATTTGGGTATCTATTTTCTTAGTATCGCAAATTTGCCAGCATTTCAGTTGCCAACGATAAATGTCAATTGGGCAGTTGTCGGGTTTGTCGCAATTGTTGGAAGCATTGTTGCCCTTGGTTCGGCATTTGTGGTCAGTAAACTAAGCTAAGGAACTACCAATGTGCATGGTCAGTATAATATAGATGAGTGCCGGCGTCAAAAGAGAAAACACATAGTCGAAAAAGAGTGCGACACAAACAAGGTATTCTTGGAGCAAGGGTTTCCCCTGGGCCTCAAAAATGGCCAACGACAAGAGAACTTGCTTTTTTTAAAAGAAAAGAAGAAGAATTACACAATCATATACCACTTAAGGTCTTTTGGATATCTTTAGGCAATTCTTGGAATACCTCATCGGCCTTCATTTTATTTATTGCCCATATCACTACTTCTTTTCTTGAAATCTGATATCTGAAAAGTAGCTGCGGCGTCAAGAAATCGATTGCTGTTTGCGAATCACTACTACTATTACTATTACCACTATACGATCTCTGACCCTTTTTGTTTCTTGTAACACTCTCGATGGGAACAATGATCGATGTTGGCACTTTTGCTTCTTCTTCTTCTTCGCTTCTGTTGTTGTCGTCGTCGTCCTCCTCTAGAATACAAACAGATTCTGTCATGGCAAGAATCAGTATAGGCATACTCACAACTTTTGCATAGCCAACTAGTTTTTACAATCATCACCAAAAATTCTTCTTATACCAGTTTCGCTAGTAGTAAAAGACGGGTCGAAACAAACAAAAAATATGAGAAGTAGGCAAATGCGCGCACCATTATCTCTATAGGAGAGAGACATACACACATACATCTGCCAGATCCGTTTCTTTCTTAGAACACTTC
The DNA here is from genome assembly GCA_036566425.1 of Nitrososphaera sp. Classification (GTDB taxonomy): domain Archaea; phylum Thermoproteota; class Nitrososphaeria; order Nitrososphaerales; family Nitrososphaeraceae; genus Nitrososphaera. Next base: position 22,135 of record DATCWI010000010.1, on the reverse strand, counting down.
CTCTAGCATCTCCGCAGTTGCTGCAGCCAACAGGACAAAGAACATCTTCTTACTAGAAAGTAGGAAGAATCGATTCTTGCTATCCAATATTTGAGATAGGAAGGTCTGCAGTGCAGGGTAGCCAGATGCTCCTAGTGCGTTCACTATACGCGTGGCCAATGCAGAAAAAGACTGCATATTCCATCATTTTCAAGAGTGATATAGGTAGAAGTGGCATATAATTCAGATCGAAATACTGGCATTAGGTGCTATATCGGTAAAAGGCGCCAGAGGGACTACTACATCGTTAGAAAAATGGGGTTCTAATATACCGAGAGAGCCTTGCTGTGGGATGATGATAGCATAGGGACTTTTTGCGTCAGATTAGATTGAGCATTTGCGCGCATTCCCTGTGGTAGTATCTCACTGGTCTACCTCCTCTACACACGATTAGTTGACCCTCCGATACTTACCTTCCGCATTGATGGCACAAGCCTGTTTCTGTCTGGTCCGGACATTGGCAAATACTTGAGGATAACCAGCCAGCTTCATCTGGACTAACAACTCGTACTCCTGTAGATAGGATTTTGGTTGCATTCCGTGTATAGCTGTTAATATCCACTTGTTCTGACCTATGACAAATCCGCTACCGCAGAATTAACAACAGTGTATCATAGAGGGTGACTGACTATTCTCAAACTTTTTTTGCAACAATTCAATATGCCCAAAGTTCTAATCGATTGTGGTCTAATCCTTAAAAGTCAAGTCTTTTCACTTGATGTTACAATTCACGTAGTTCCAAAAAGATGACGAGGTCAGGCTGGGAGAATCTGTTCTACTAACACTGCCTCATGCATTAGAATATCTCTCCCCTGACCTCAGAGATTCTTTTTCAGCTCTTGGCACCTTTTTAGACTATGATAGAACCAAGATAGTGATCCGTATCACTATCATAAACGGTGTTCATGATTTCTTTGAAGCAGTATCCGATCTTCTTCTTTTTGCTGTAGAGAAAGGAAAAATACTACCCCAATAATCGTGATATGTGCCTTGCAGGAACGTTTGCCTTGCCTACAAAGCTAAAAGGCAGGAGCACGGCAGCTGTTATGGTAATGGCTACAAACGGTGCAACGAGTGCGAATTGTTTTTGAAATGGGACGGCAATAGGTGTCCTTGCTGCAAGAAAATATTGCGGACGCGACCCCACAACACAAAGCTCAAGGCGCGATTGCGATAAAATTATTTATTTGCCGTACCTGCGCACCCTGCGCTGGTACGTCCTGATGGCTCGCATCAAGTCTATCTTGCGGAACTCGGGCCAGAACACATCCATGAACATCAGCTCGCTGTAGGCGCTCTGCCATATCAAAAATCCACTCAGCCTCTTTTCACCCGAAGTCCTCAGGATGAGGTCCGGCGACGGCTGTGGCAGGTGCGATGTGTAAAGGCAAGACTCAATTGTCTTTTCATTGATCTCGTTGACCTCGATCCGACCCTGCTTGGCCATCTGCGCTATCTTTCTGATCGCCTCAATAAGCTCCTTCTGCCCTCCGTACGCGATCGCGATGTTGAGGAACATCGAGTCATACCCGGCTGTCGACTCTTCAAGCCTTGTCAGGATCTCCTGTAGCTTGCGGGGCAACATCTTTGTGTCGCCTATCGCCTTTATCTTCATCCGGCGCTTGTGCACGCGCTCGTCATTGTACAGCTTTTCCAGCTTGACCTCAAGCAGCCTGTAAATGTTCTCTAGCTCCTCGTCCTTTCTTTCCAGATTCTCAGTCGAGAGCACATAGAGCGTAGTTATCTTGATGCCTATATCGTGTATCCAGTTCAAAAGCTCCTCGGCCTTGCCGGCTCCATGAAAGTGCCCCCTGCCAATGTCGAGCAGATGGTACTTGGCCCACCTCCTGTTGCCGTCAAGCACTATGGCAATGTGGCTTGGCAGCGGAGACTTGACTATCTCGGACTCTAGGCGCTTCCCGTAAAACGAGTAAATGCCGCTTGCCTGGAGAAATGTCTCCATAAGCGCCTTACCTCCCCTATCAATGTCTGTCTGAAGCCCCATATCTCTCTATTAGCTATTGCTGCATTGGTTATCAGCATTTCCATATATTTGCAATGTGTCGCTAATTTTGACGCGTCTTGTCAAAACGTCAGAAATACTTCCTGCACGGGCTCCCTCACGCCCATGGCCCTTACCGACTTTTCGAATTCATGCTTGCCGTCTGAGACCAGAATCTGCAGCTTGCCATTGCCACTCTTTTTTGCCATCCTGTAAAAGTTCAGGAACTTTCTCACATCCCTTGCCACTATTTGCGCCGGGTCGATGAACCTGACTGTGGGCAGGAGCGCGTTGAGGTAGCTCTTCACAAACGGCAGATGCGTGCTTGAAAGCGTGATAACGTCAATCTTTTCGTCCACGTCGTCCCCGAGCGCCCGCGATATCACGTCAAACGTCCTGCGCTCGTTCTCAAGATGCACTCCCTGCTCTATAAGCTCGACAATGGGCGAGGCGTTGAACTTTGTGATTAAAATATGCTGGGGCACCTCCTTGCGTATCTGGTTCTCAAGCTCCCTGTTCCTTATCGTCCCTTCAGTGGCCATGATGCCGATGTGCTTCTTTTTGGTCATCCTTGCGGCCTCCTTAAGAGGGGGCCGGACGCCAATTATCGGCACGTCGGTAATGGTTCGCCTCACCTCGTCGAGAACCTGGACCGAGGGCGTGTTTGAGGCGACAACCACCAGCTTGGGCTTGTAGCGCATGAGGTAGTTGACGCTGTTGACGATTATCTCGCGAAGCTCGCCGTGAGACTTGCTGCCGTACGGAAAGTGTGCCCTGTCTGCAAAGTATAGAAGGTCCTCGTTTGGCACCTCGCGCCTGAGCTCTCGTATTATTGAGAGCGAGCCAATGCCCGAGTCAAACACGGCAACAGGGTTATTTGTCAACTGCTATACTGCTTGGCCGCGATGTAAAATAAATGTACACATCTCATATATGTGCTGGCGCGACATTCTTCCCGCTACAAATTAACAGAACTTGTAGCGCAGCGTTAAAAAGACGCGTGCGGAGTCAATCCCCCTAGCTTGAGTGTCAAAGCAGCGGTAGTAGTTGCAGCGGGAATCGCTCTCATTGCTGCGATCGTCGGAATTCTCGCGTAATTCTTCGTCAATGGTGGAACAATTCTCAAAAAATTGTTATCGATAAACTCACGGCTGCTGTCCTTACACAAAAATCTTTTTAATTCTGTAAGTCGCATTGTGCAACACTCGGATCTTCAAACCGAGCGCAAAAAGTACGGCCACCCGGAGTACAGCGAGCATTAGATAGACGGCCCCATGCAATATTTCAGGCTTGACACATACACGACGAATTCCTGGACTTTTTGAAAAGATACAAGAGCGAGTAGTAGTAGCTATTAGCTATTTACGCCACCTTTTGAGCAAGGGATCACTTTTCTGGACATCTCAAACGCCCTGTCATGCAGAATGCTAAGTTCTTGGTCATAAAAAGTTCATCAATATGCGCACCATGTCGTCCACAGTAATATCTGGCATCGTGAAACCGATGTTTTGAAAGCAGAACTTGCAGTACTCTTTGTTTGTAGTGCCACCATCCTTGTTGGTGCCAAAGAATCCTTCTGCGCCCAAAGACATGCCGCAGCTCTGGCAGCGGAGGTCAGCCATGATGTTGCATGCACATGCTGCTACTTATGTTGTTGTCATTATTCAACAACAGAATCTCTATCTTCTCGCTATTTTCCACATGCTGTCAAAGTAGTCGCTGAAGTGATCGGCGATCTCTTTTGAAGAGATCAGGATGCCCGTCATATTTGCCCACGATATGATGATAAGCCTGTCGCGAAGTGTGTCCATCGTGGCCGGCAGCGGAAAGGGCACAAAGCGCATGTTGATGTCTTTTGGGAGTTTCTCGCAATGCTCGGACTTTTTGAAGCCAAGTGCGGCTGTGCCTCTCTGATCTATTTTCTTTTGCTTCTGGGACAGATGCATGCGCAAGTAGTAGAACAGGCTTGCGACAGGGCGATGGCCTTCAAACGGATATAAAGATAGCGCAGCACGTTGCCCTTTGCTGCGTTCTTGAGCAGTATTTCATAGGCTGCGCGGAGCCCGCTGTCGCCGACAAAAATCTCGGCGCCGCTCTTTCTACTTTTCGTCGGCCAACCTGTCTACCGGTTCTCCAGTCGGCAGCGGCGCATTTCTGTCAACCTTGTACTTGAACACATCCTTGTAGTCCGTGCCAATAATTACGTTCCTGCCAACTGCGATTATCTTTGACTTTGGCACGTCAAACCTCCAGTCGTAATGGCCCCACACTACAATCTTGTCATCGGTTTCCTTCATTACGTGGCCGATGTGCTCTTCGTCTTGCGTCCTGACTCCTTTGTTAAAGAGCGACTTTGGGTACTTCCTTTCATAGGCCGCCAAGTCAATGTTTCCGGGCAGCGTCCAAGGGTCCTTGACGTTCTTGCCTGCCGGCAGCGGCTCTTCCCTGCTAACCTTGTATTTCTTGACAATTTCATGGAACGGGAGATCGATAAGCACGTTACCGCTGACAAACCTTATGGCCGATTTTGGAATGTCGTACCTCTCGTCCCCTCCGCCGAAAACCACAATCTTGTCATCCGTTTCCCTCACCACGTGCCCCACGTGTGGCGAGTCGAGCGCCTTGACGCCCTTGTTGAAATACTGTCCAGATACCATATACAGGTGGTGCTTAATGGGAGAACCTATTTATTTTTAACAGGATAATTGTTATATAGAACTGCATCTTCTGTTGCCAAGTCAGTGCAGGCACCTGACTGCTAATCCGGCGCCTAGACGATTCTTGTAGCAGCAGATTACACATCTTCTCTTATGACCTACATTCCAATAATACAGTTGAGAGAGTCACAGTTGCCTTACAAAGACATGAAGATCGTGGTAAATGATCTGAAATCTACTTCAAGGGCCTGCAGGTGGCTGTTGGGCGCAAGAACATCGAAGACGCGATTGAATACCTTACAAAAATGAGAAAAGAGATCGACATGGCCTCCAGTCGCTCGCGCCGATGAGAAAGGAGTTGGACGAAGTAGGAGTCCAAAAATCAAATATCGAAAAGGCTCTAGCGGACTACCGCTCCAAGGTACAGCAGCTGGAAAAAGAGCTGAAGAAGCCCTGAGGCTCCTTGACACACGCACCGAGCGCAAGATACACACACAAAGTTAAATCGTCTATTTCTGATTTCCATTTGTTGTTATGATTGTTGTCCATAACCAATGGTTTGGCGTTCTATCTGAAAATCTCAGAATCTGATGTCAAAAAGATGATGGAATACGGCTTGACTAACAACAACAGCAATCGCCAGATTAATGTGAATCCAGCAGAATATTGATTCAGAGCTATATAGAATTGCAAATTGCAAGCAGAAAATAATAGCGCAAAATCATCTCAAGCGCTTATATCCCATAGTTTTTCGTATAGTCCATGCCAGGAGCAACATCTGCTGGCGGGGGATACACGTGCCAGATATGCGGCACGACATTTGACACAGAACAGCACCTCATTGAGCACGGCAATGAGCAGCACCCAGGCAAGGCTGTTATCTGGGGAGCAACAGATACGACATCAACAGCAGCAACATCAACAGAAGAGGCAATTAGGACTGAAGGAAGATCCGGGATGGACAAGGCCAAGAGCGGCATGGAGAATATTGGTGACAAGATGAAAGCCGGCGCAAAAGCGATGGGCAGCAAAATGAAAGACCCGGACAAGGATCTGGAATCGGAATACCAGCAGAAGAAGGAAGAGGAAAGCAAGGAGTAAGAAGCGGCAGCAGGCTTGTTGTTGCCACTTGCCTACTTTTTTCACTACCCAATGACTGCGTAGAAATGGATTAGAATGAAGAAGCCAATATTCAATAATCTTGTCTGCCTATATTATGTGAGCGTGGGGAAAAAGAAGAAGGACATTACCAAAGAAACATTGAAGCCAATTACCAAAGCCAATTCCAAGTTAGACAAGGAATTGCAGGAACTGGAGGTCGAATCGACCAAAGGCGGAGGGGACCTCAGCCAATAATTTTGATTTTCAAAAGAGAGCTTTGTGATCCCGCAAATTAATAGCCTGTCAATCGTTCAGTTAATTGAACAGGACCTGAATGAATAACCTTTTGAACGGGTCACTGTACCTTAAAGGTAATTGCCACATCGTCCAACAGGCAAAGTTACTAGCGCTTGTATGAACAATGGTCTTCCTGCCCTACTTGCTCATTCTCAACATGTCAACTTGGCCGCTATGAAGCCAGTCCTTGAGCTCTTCATGTGTTGGCTTTAGGTCATGCCTGCATTTACTTATTTTAGGTAGGACTCCGTATAGTATAGTCGATGGCGGGCACGACAGAAACAGTCATCACCATTCAGTACAAGAATAACTTGCCGCTGGTCAGCATGGCAATCATAGACGCAGGCAGTAATAAGAAAATTGTTGTTGATGCTCATCTTGATTTTGCATCTTCAAAGACAATCATACCTACATACATCGCAAACGAGATGAATCTTTCATTTGCTGGGAGCGACGAGACAGTGACAGGAGCAGGAATAATCCAGATCCCATATTATGAAGTATCTATCGAGGTATTTGGCAAGCTGTATGACAACATGCATGTAGGATGCCTTGATTTGCCAGAGCGCACACCAGCTACGACACTTTTGGGCCGGGACATACTTGACGATTACAAGATATGCCTTGATGGAAGAAGAAAGGAGATTAAAGTGTCCTGAGGGGAAGCAAAAGATGCTGTGTTATAACGTCATGGCAAGATGAAACATACCAAGAAAGAAGTTGACGCTGCCAAGTATATATGCAAAAACTAATATCATAAATGTTGGCTAACTATCATTACACGTAGATAATAACAATGTCGCTTGATGAAATGAAGTGTGAGCCTTGCCGCGGTGGTGTTCCTATACTTACTGATGCAGAAATTGATCAGTACTATCGTGAGCTGCAGCGCTGGTCAGTAGTGGAAAGGAACGGGATAAAGCGACTTGAGAGATCTTTTGATTTTAAAGATTTCGCAGAGGCGCTGGCATTCACTAACAAGGTTGGAGAGCTTGCAGAAAGGGAAGGACACCACCCTGATATTCTGACCGAATGGGGCAGGGTCACAGTTACTTGGTGGACCCACAAAATCAAGGGGCTTCACAAAAATGACTTTATCATGGCTGCCAAAACGGATGCTCTCTTGACAGCATGACTCTCAAGGTTCTGTTCAATCTTCGGGTGACTGACAGACGCTGTTAAGGCGCGGGTGGGATGGATCTACTGTTCAGACTGGAATTTAGCAATCCTTCCCTTTCGATACTTTAGAATCCAAATGCCAATCACAACTGTCGCGGTAATGCTGCCAATATTTGCAAGAATCTCTGCTAATGTGAAATCTAGGATGATGCATACCAGTGTGCCCACTGTTTAATCAAAGGGCTTGGCAATTGCATCAGTTAATAGAAGAACTCGCCGACCGATAAAGCTATAGGTACGTCAGAGTAAATATTATATTATTTTAGCTTGTTAAAGTGGCTCAAAAAGAAGATGGATGCCCCAATACTGAGGCAGGCTACAGCTCTATTACAATTACTTTAATAAGCATAAAGGGTTAGCAGGAAAATTATGAGATGGAATTTGATCCGACACAATAACCTGACAGAACCTCTCAAAACTAGTTAGTTCTACAGTTTGCTTGCGTTCTGGATCACAATGATCTCTGCTTGTTCTTGCCTTCAACCCTGAAGCCCGCAATCTCTACCGGCGTTTTTCTATCTGACGGATACTTGGCATATCCGGTTCCTGATCCAAAAGTTCTCTAACGCGGTGAAATGCATACAGGAAAGCAATTCCTTCACTTGATGTTTTATAAGTTCTACTTCTTTCTCCGTTTTCTATCTCGATATAACCTTCGTTTGCCAAAATAGAAAGATACCTTTTGAATTGATTACCAGATAAACCTGACACAAGCAATATTTTTCTTCTAGTTGCTCCACCATTCGCAGCGTCCAAAATAGATGCAATAATATCGATTCTATCACGGTTAGAAGTATTTGTTAATGTTTTAGCCATCCATATATCGATCTGTGATCTCTAGTACAATGATAACTTCCGTACTGCTAAAGATTTGAACATCTTGTCAATTTTTCTTTATAGCTATCATTTGCAGCACATATATATATACACACACACTTCTTTAATTCGGCTATACAAAGAGCCATATGATCGATCTATTTTTTCTCAATGCTCAATTAGACAACGCATTGCCGAAATATCGGTAATGCTGACGACTGCTCTTCTCGTGAATCGCCTATCTCCTGAAGATTCAGCAGAGAACTTTAGATAATGATTATCATCACTAATATGTACATACTTCTTCTTGACAGCAGCATTATTGAGAGGTCTTCTTGTGCTGCTGTTGTAGTACCTTTCTCCGTTTCTTACCTCACTAACAGAGATCTAACTAGAATTCTTTCTTCTTAGTTACATAACCAGATCCGGAAATACTGTTAAAGTAAGCGTATGGCATTACCCATTACATAAATACTTTATCCCATGCTTTTTCTCAATATGGAACCCAATTCCATGAGTCACTACGCCGCAACAGTGGTCATGCTTCTGACCATATGCGCGGCCGCCGTACTTCCGACCGTAGTGCTGCCAGCAACAGCAACAGAAGAAGAGGCAGAGAAGAATGGCAAAGAGACAGATTTTGTGAAGTCCCTTGAGAATGGCGAAGGCTCTTTGAGCACACAGGAAATAGAGCAGTATGCATCGAATGAAGCAGTTGTCACCCGCGAGGATAAAGACAACGTCATGGATAAAGACAACGTCATGGATAGAAAGAACATCATAGATCTTCCAAAGTCGTCTGGAAACACACCGGCTTGCGGAGTAGTTGTGAAGGAAGATGTGACGTTATATGCTGACCTAAGTTGTGATGGAGATGGGCTCTTAGTAGGGAACAATGGCATAACTATAGACCTCAATGGCCACACGATAAAATATAACAGAGACCACGATGCAGTAGATTTATCGGTGAACTTTGGTGATGACAGCGGAATACTGGTCCCAAAGGCGAAGGATGTGAAAATAATCGGCCCAGGCCTAATAACAGGTTTTGACAGAGCAATAACGTTTACAGGCAGCTCAGCAGGAGAAGTGTCAGATTTGATCTTGAGAGACAACGAAGTTGGAGTATTGGCATCTGGTTCAAGGTACATCGGAATAAACGCAAACACCATCGATAATAACAAGTATGCAGTAGTATTAGAATCCAGTTTAAAGGGGCTAGTAGCCTTTAACCTAATAGCGGCCAATGAGAAACAGGGGATTGTCCTTTTGAACAGTGACTATTACAAAATACTTACAAATAGCCTATTTGGGAATGGTAAGAATGGCATATTCCTAGATGCACAGAGTTTTGACAATGATGTAGACTTCAACAGCGCATTCGTCCACAAAAAAGCAGATATCAACAATGCCAATGGAGTACCTCCTAACATAAACCAAAATAACTTTGGAGAGAACAATAACTGCAAAGTCAGTCTACCAGATGGCCTCTGCTGAAAAATCAAGGAGCGTCCAAACAACAGATAAAAGAGTAAATAACGGCAGCAACTCTTTCTTTTTTTATCTTTATTTTTACTGATTCCTTGAGGAGAGAAATAGCCGCCATTATGAAAGCATAGTTCTTCTTTTTTCAATACTATCCATCTCTATTGCACTAGCAACTTTGCAAAAGGATCCTCATTTTATGAAAAGAATTGTTAGGAGGGGAATACCCATTCTATATATGCATGTACTAATAGCTTTTTGTTGCGAGCGTGCGATAACTGGCCAAATATAAAAAGCCTATGCTTGCAACAATATTGGCAGCAATAGTAGCATTGACCGTATTATCATCAGCAATAATAATAACAACAGGAATTGCTCCTCCGGGAGAGCAACAACAAACAGATCCACAAGATAATAAAAAGAGCTTAAGCATTGAGAAAAATAAGTATGCAAGCAGTGAAGCTCGTATCGGATTTGCTGCTCTTGATCGTATAGGGCACCAGATACTCTATACGACGACAAGTAATGCTAATGCCAACAGTACCCCAAATGATGTTACTTCCAGCAACAATTCTGATAGCAACGATAAGATGACCAAGAATAATAACAATGATAACAACAATAACGACAAAGATAATAATAACAATAATAATAACAGCGCAGCACCTATCGCATCGTGCGGCCAAGTAGTAACCAAAGATGTCATTCTATCAGAGGATCTTGAGTGTACTGGGATTGGAATGATTGCTGGCAAAGACGGAATAACTATACAGCTTAATGGTCACAAATTGTCTTTGATTAATACGACAACTACACGAGGGACGACTCCTTCACTAGAAAATATTGGAATACTAATTGCAGATTACAAAAATGTGACAATTGTTGGGCCAGGTATCATAACAGGTTTTGATAAAGGAGTTGAATTTGCAGGCAGCAAGGGTGGTTATATATTAGATCTCAAGTTAACAGAAAACAAAATAGGGATTTCACTGAAAGTCTCTAACGGCATTACAATCTACAGAAATTTTATTGATGGAAATACAATCGGCATTGCATCTCAATCAAGCAGAAGCTGGGGAGTAATAGCTTACAATCAAATAATACAAAATGCAAATCAAGGGGTTATGCTTATGGATTCCCACTTTTTCATCATTAGTGCCAACACCATAATTAAGAATGGCAACAATGGCATATTCTTGGATGTTCATAGCTCTGATAATACATTATTATCAAACAATATCCTTAGTCAGACTGTAGATATTAACAATGCCGATGGCATACCAATCAATATATCCCAAAACGTATTTGTTGAAAACAGTTGTCATAAAGCGCTGCCTGATGGATTATGTTAAGCTTGAAGGTCGAGTGAGCGGTGTCACAGAATCAGAATTTGTTTTACGAATTCTTTACTCAACCTTTCCACAGCAGCTTATCTATCTTCCATAAATTCTGTTTTTATCAAATACTCGTCAGATAGAAAATTACGAGATGGAATTTGATCCAACGGCAATGCTACAGAACCTTGTCTCAGGTTCTGCTAACTTAAAGGGTCATTTTCAGCCTGTTAACTGTCAGGTCACATGAAAATTCTAGAGAAAATCTCTTAAAGTCATTGCTACTATCTCGATGCGTGCCAGATAGCGTCGCATCTGCAATTGTAATAGGTCTTGCAGTGGGTATTGCCTTTGTGGTGTTATTTTCAGCCTTTGCGGCTCCTGCATTTCAACAACCACAAGCAAGAGCAGCTGCGGGAACAACATACAGCCCCACTATGGAAGAAAAACGCATGGGATTGCAAAACAAAAGATGCCTGCCGAGACAGCAGGAATCAAAATTGAAGGTCAGAACAAGTGGATAACGGTAATTCAGAATGCCAGCAAGTTACAAAATTAGAAATACATGCATCTATTAGTGAATAAGCAAAATAGCTTTACAGCTGTAAAAGTACATGGCGCTAGATACCCTTCCTATCTGGTGGCTTTTGGCAGTCACAGTAGGAGTAATAGCAACTTACATTCGATTTTGGCAAAAAGACGAGACTTCCTAAAGAGAATGTCTGTTTTCGTTGGTATCATCTACGGTCTTATGATACTAGATTTCTTTCAGGACGAACCCAGAAACTTACTTACTTGACCATCCCTACTTTGTCGGTAAAGCGTGGATATCCACCATAATAATCCTTGTTGCGATTTTTATTTACGAGAAGAAGACTGGAAAGGAATATCGACTGGAATTGACACGGTCGAAAATCGATGAAGATTCTGACTAGGGAATATATGAAGAACCATCATATGCGATACCTAACCTTATTTACTTCTCATCGGTCATGCTTGATATTCGCAAGTCTCTCTCTCAATTCGGGAATGTGAAAAACAAATCCCGGAGGATTGTTTTTCTGCTGGTATGTCTCATAGGAGGAAAGGTGTAGGTGTGACATGGGCAGGCATCATCCTTCGGGTTCACTGGAAAATTAACCTTATAAGGAAACTTTGGAATGATGGGAAAGGATCAAAATCAGAATAATATGTAGCCATTTCGAATAACCCTGTCGGAACAATCAAAGATGGAACAGAACCGATCTAGCCGATGATTTGTTACAACCTTTGCAAAAAAGGCATTAGCTGACGCGAACGCTACAGTACCGTGTCTCACAGCGTTTAAATATTAGGCTAGCCTAATTAGGGCCGCCTAATTCCTAGGGAGGTCTGGCGTGGCATCTACATGAGGACACACGTCATCAATCACCCACCTGCCCGGCCGGCATTGTACGCACACTCCCGGTTCGGACAGGCTCCCAACCGGGCCCTAGAAGGTCAGGAGACAAAAGAAGAACATATGCTGGCATCAGCTGGACGCGCGATTAAAGAGATTGTTTCAATGAAAGTCCACTTTAGGTACCACGTTGTAATTGATTGCCGCCCGGATTCAAACTGTGAATACTGCCGCCGCAGGATGCTAAAGCACGCTCATCATTGATTCTTCCTTATCTGGTCAACAAGCGTGTCAGGCCTGACCTCGTCTATCCTTGCAAATTCTACTGAATCGACCGCCGCATACTGTACAAGCACGTCAAACTTTTGTGGTTTCGTCAAATCATGCCAGCCAAACTTGATATATGTCCTGCCGTCGTAGCTGCTCCTGAACTTGCGCAGGCTGTTCAGGCTGGAAAACGACCGGTAAAGCGCATAGTTGATCTGGTTGGGCCTTAGTTCCAGCGGATAGGCGATGAATTCGTACTTGGCTGGATGCTCCACAAAGACTGCGTGGAACGTCGGGACCTGTTGCTGCTGGCTCTCTGTTACCCTTGCCCACGCAGCCTCGGCGTTGCGGCGAAAGTCAAAGATCGGGGCTATGACGTGCTGCCTCTCGTCGCCAAAGTACCCAATGCCGAGAAACTCTGAGAACCTGACTACTGGCGCGGCCTGCAACCTGACCTTCTCAAATCGTGTGTGGTATATAATGCTACGCCGGAGGGTCGTTTGCAACTTTATATCTCTGGCTCTCGATAATTATGTGCAACATGTTCAACAGAATAGGCGCGGTCATACTCCTTGTCTCTGACATGAAAAGGTCTACCAGATTCTACCGCGACGTTCTTGGGATGGAACTCAAGGAGCAGTCAAAGGACTGGACCGAGTTCTCAAAGCGCGGCACGGTTCTCGCGCTCCACCCTTCAAAGAAAAAGAGGATCAAGAGGAACAACAGCATGCTTGTAGGCTTTAGCGTGAGCGACTTTGATGACGTGGTCAATGGCCTAAAAAAGAAAAAGGTGAAATTCTACAAAAAGCCTAGAGAGGAATCATTTGGCAAGCACGCAATAATTCAGGACCCTGATGGACATCTGATATCGATAGTGCAGATGCCGCAGGAAGAGCTCTCACAGATCCCGTACTATCACGGCTTTGCGCCGATCTGATCCCTGAACCACACGTAAACAGGAATGAGCGAGTGCTTCATGCCGGTGTCGCCGGCGTCCTTTCTGTTGTAGCAGGTCATCACCATCCTGCCTGACAGCATGGGGCGAATGTCTGACGTCAGCTCGGCATCCTTGAGCGGACCGTACAGTTCGAAAAAGTAGTCCTGTCTGTAGTACGCGACATGCTGCGCAAAGCAGTCCGATATCACCGCCGGGTCGCCTGCAATGCGCTCGCCGCTGCCGGCATCCTTTTTCTCCACCGCCAGCTGCAGCTGCCTGTTGGTGTACTTGCTTCGTATGTATTCTGGGTCGAGCTTGCCTGCAGAGCTGTTGACGTAGATGTCAATGTCTTGGCCCACCTGCGCGGCGGTGCGCTGGGCGAGGTTGCGTGCCTCTTCCACTTCTTTGTCGCTGACCCTGCCATCCTTGCCGTAGAGGTACATCATGCAGACAAGCTCGTCGCACTCGATGAAGGGAAAGCTGCGCCGGCCGGCGATAAACTCAGCTATTCGCTGCGAGATGTCGTCTGGCAGGACCATTGCCATGTACGAGTCAGCGACTATCAAAGGCTTGGGGCGAATAAGCCATCAACACATTTATAGTCTTATTCTTCTCAACATGCCTGCATGCCAGTTGATGACAGCAAAAAAGTCTACCTCATAGTGCACGGTCAGCGAGACCTGATCGAGGCAGTGAAGGACAGACTTGCCGCCAATAAATTCAAGCGAGAGAACATGCAGCCGGCTTCCCTTGACAGGGCCGGCGAGGCGGGCGAGTACGTCGCGATGCTCTGGCCTCCAATGGCTTCAAGTGAGATTGTCGTGAGCCAGATCACCGGCACGGGAGGCAACAGCGACGGCGGCGGAGGAGGAGCAAGAGGTATGGGCGCGTGGGCCTCAGTGAGTCAGAAGGAGCTCTTTAGAGTGTCGTTGAGATAAGCCCATTGTCGACAACACAGCTCATTTGTTAACCCTGTAGTTAGCTGGATTGGACACCTGAAATTAATAGCCAATCCCGCCCAGCCAAGTTCATGACCGGTTTTGACAAGAACTGGAGTAACCAGAACCGATCGAGTGCCAGCGAAAAGGTCAAGGAGTCGCTGAGACCTCAGGGTCCGCTAAAGCCAAGAATCGAGACTGCCGTTAACAAGCTGCAATTGCAGACATCAAAGTTAGACACCATGATCACAAAGCTGAACGAGCGCGACGCATCTCTCTTCAGGAGGGTAGTCGACGCCATGCAGAGGCACGACGCCGACACGACCAAGGTGCTTTCCAACGAGCTGGCAGAGGTGCGCAAGATCTCACGCACGCTGAGCCAGGCAAAGATGGCACTGGAGCAGGTGTCGATGCGGCTGTCGACGATGCACGAGCTTGGAGACGCGATGGTCGCACTGGGTCCGGCAATAACGTCGATAAAGAGCCTCAAGCCGAGCCTTGGCAGGTTCGTGCCGGGCGTAGACATTGAGATAAACAGCATGCAGACGCTGCTTAGCGGCATCATGATGGAATCACTGCAGAGCAACGGTCTTGGCATCGAAGTCAACACCGGCTCGGGAGGCGACATAGACCAGATAATGATGGAGGCTTCTGCCGTGGCGGAGCAGAGGGTGAACGACAAGTTCCCTTCAATCCCGACTGGCAGCTTCAGGATATCTGACTCTGAAAGCCACCAGCAGTAGTAGTGAGCAAGAAAAATGGTGTCTAGAACAGGAGTTCTGGCAATATTTGGAGCGATAGGTTTTGCAATAGGGTTCCTAGCGTTCCTTGCTGCGCCCGCAATCACAGACGCACTTGCGATAATCCTGCCGCAGATAATAGTGGACAAGAGCATCGCTTTTGCCATGGTCAGCGGCTTCGCAGGCGCGGCGATCAGCACGACAGTAGTGAACGTGTGGGCAAAAAGACCATAAAACCCTACTCTTCTCTTTTTTAGCTCGCTTCGAGCTTCTTTAGCTCTTCCTGCATATGGCTCAAGATGTACATCGCGGCCTGGCCCTTCATCGATTCCAGCGCGACTTTTATTTCCTCAATTGTTAAAAAGCTCTTGTCGTCGATTTGCATGGAGGTGCCGTATTTTTCGGACAAGTAGTGAAGGACGGTTTCCTTTGCCGGGCTGCATAGGACATCAAGCGAACGCTCCAGTGCCATCTTGGTTGTGCTGCGGTCAATGCTATTCATAGGTATCATATTGGGAGCTTGGCATGGCCGCCAGCAGCTAGCTATTGAGATAGCTCCACCAGGAATTCTAGCTTTCATGTAGCCGGCGCGCCTCCACCTGATCTGAATATAGATCATTGTTTGCGCTTTTCTGCTTTCCTATAGCCGTGCGTAAAGTCTGTGTCGTACACCTTGGAGTACTCGTATTTTGCAGGCGCAATCACGTCGCCGACGATTATCAGTGCAGTCTTGATTATTCTGGCATCCTTTGTCTTTTTCGCGATGTCGCCAAGCGTCCCCTTGATTACCTTCTCGTCGTCCCATGTGGCGCGGTAGACCACCGCCGCCGGCGTCTTTTCGGTATAGACGCCGCCTTTCAACAATTCTTTGACCACGTCGCCTATCAGGTGAACGCTCAGGTAGAACGCCATCGTGGCGCCATGGCGGGCAAGCTCGGCTATCGATTCCCTCGGAGGCACAGGTGTTCGGAGCTCCGCCCTCGTTATTATCAGGGTCTGCGTGACGCCCGGGAGCGTCAATTCTAGGTTCAGGTCAGACGCGGCACCAAGTATCGCTGTGACGCCGGGGACCACCTTGCAGCGTATGCCGTCGGCCTCTAGCTTGTCTATCTGCTCCCTTATCGCGCTAAAGAGCGCCGGGTCGCCGTCATGGAATCTGATGGCAAGCTTGCCCTCCAGTACCGAGTCGCGCAGTATCTGATATATCTTTTCCCTGTCGATAACTGCGGCGTCGTAGAGCTGCGCGCCTTTTTTGGCGTACTGCAAGATTTTTGAGTTGAGCAGTGATCCAGAATAGATGACGACATCAGCCTCCTCGACCAGCCTCTTGGCTTTGAGAGTGATAAGCTCAGGGTCGCCCGGCCCGGAGCCAACGAAATAGATGGTTTTTTTACTCTCTGCCGGCATTTTTCTTTGCCACCATTATTGAGAAGTATTTTTCTGTCGGGCCTTTTTTGCCGCGTAGCTCCGACAGCCTCTTCATTTCAAGTATCTCGCCTTCCTCTGAAACGTCCTGCGCTATCGCAATGTTCGCGTTATCCGGGAAACCCGCCTGTGCGAGCATTTCAATCACACTGTCAAAGTAGCGGCCGTCCTTCAGAAATATCACGGTGTCGCATGCATTTGCCGTCTTCTTTACCCTTTCCATGTTGTAGCATGCTGGCACTACCGCCACTGTCTCATCGCCTTCTGCAAGGCTTATCTTTGCCCTGGCTGCTATCGCAAACATCGACGCGACGCCGGGCACTATTTCCACCTCGATGTCACCGTAGCTCTTTTTCAGCTCGCGGTGGATGTAAATCCAAGTGCTGTAGAGCGCCGGGTCGCCAACTGTAAGGTAAACGACCTTCTTGCCTGATCTGACCGCGCCAGCGATCTCGTCTGCGTTGCGCTTCCAGTAGTCCCTAAGCGATTCCCTATCCTTAACCATTGGGAACACGAGGCTGACCGTTTTTGTCGGCCTGTCGATGTACTGCTCGACAACTGAAAGCGCAATGCTGGGTTTGCCCTCTCTCGCAGTGGGCGCAAATATCACTTCAGCGTTTTTGATCAGGTTGACAGCCCGCACTGTAAGGAGCTCGGGGTCGCCGGGGCCGCACCCAACACAGAAAAGCTTCATGGATAACGCACAGTCTCACAGCAATTTAAATTTAAATAATTATTATTGTCGGTTAATGCTATGCTACGTTTTTGTTACTAGATGGGCTAAGAAAGAAGGAGGAGGATGATGATGGATGATATTGATGACCACAAAAAATTTTTAGCGGGCAGAACACTCTGACGATTTGAGAGCCACATATGCACCTTGAATACGTCGGAATTAGGGTAACAAACCTTAAGAGGTCGTTAAAGTTTTACACTGAGCTTTTGGATTTAAAAGAGGTAGGAAAGGGCGATTTTACAAAGTATGAAGCGGGAATATGGGTGAAATTGAAAGAAGACGAAAAGTCAGGACAGCACTTGAGCTAAACTGGTATCCCAAAGGCTCGCACTTTGACGTTCCACATGTAGCAGGCGAAGGACTGGATCACATCAGGTTTGCAGTTGACAACATTGAAGAAACGACAAAAAGCTGCTGGAAAAAGGCGCAGAGCCTAAGCCAATCGATCATTCCCTCACCGAAGGATGGGTTGCACATGTAAAAGATCCTGATGGAAACTGGATAGAAATATTCAAGATTCCTCCGTCACAAGCAGCAAAATAACAACAACTGCTGCTTGACTAGGGGTATAGCTGCTCGCCGGTAAAGCGGTCGACAATCTTAATGGCCTTGGTGGGGCATGTCGCTGCAGCGGCATATATTCTGTCGTACTCTGCGCAGGTCTCGCACTCGACCCTTGCCTTTGGGTTCACCCTCTTGTGCTTTTCAACTACAAAAACCTTGGGCGCAAGGGTCTCGCAGCTCCCAAACGCCATGCAAAGCGTCGGCTCGACGATGATATGGAACCTGCCCTTTGGCGTGTCAAGAAAATGCGGCCCGTTGAAAAAGTCGACAAACACGGTTTCCTGCTTTTGCTCCACGGTTGCTGCTGTATCCGCAGTAGTGCTTACTGTATAGTGAGGCTCTGGCTGTGGCGCAGACTCGGGAGCTGGCGCACTGTCAAACTCCATCCTGTCGTACTGCGTCCTCTTTGTTTCGTCAGATAGCACTTCAAACGCAGTGTTGATCTTTTTTATCATGTCTTCAGCAAAGGCTGAGCTGTTCCTGTCGGGGTGGTACTTGCGCGCAAGCCTTCTGTAGATCCGCTTGATCTCAGGATAGCTTGCCTTTTCTGAAACGCCCAGAATTGCATAGTAGCCCCTGCTATCAGTCAAAGAAAGCCAAATAATTGTGCGTTGAATCAACTATATGTCTTTTTCCAACAAGCTGGCAGTAGGAAATTCACAACATATGAAGGTGGTATGGGGTTTCAACTGGCTGGCTAGCCAATGGCAAAGATAGCTGCTACTGGATGAGTCCGTGCTAATGATCTCATTTGCTAGAAAAAGCTATTGCCTTTGTTCTCCTAATTGTAATTATGCCCTTTACTATTCCAAATGCAAGTACGACTAGAGCGAGAATAAAACCGGCAGCCTGACTTGCAAAATACCCTGCAATGGGGTAATTGTAATTAGCTATTATTCTGTCTCTACAGTAAGTATGATTCCATTGATGACTAGCAATACAGATACAAAGATTGAATTTTGTTTAAATGAGATTGCAAATACTTCTATTGACATGATTATTGCAGGAGCAGCGAAATAGAATGCTCTAGTCTCTTTGTATAGAAGCTATCTATTCGACAATATCGCCCTAGTTGTGATAGAACTTGCCTTCTCTCAATATGTATGAAAATCGCTAGCGATATTGGTCATTGGCATGGTTGTAGAAACCTGTCACATCAAAAAAATGAACAAGCTTAAGAACAAGTGCTTAACTAATGCTATCAATATGGCAAAGGCCAAAGCCAAAAGCAAGGGAAAGAAAGGAAAGCTAGCCAAGCAATCAAAGGGCAAAAAGCAGGCCGCAAGAAGGGCCTCAAAGGCCAAGGCGCGCAAGAGCGCCCCGAAGAAAAAGGCCGCCGCAAAGAAAAGGACCGCGGCAAAGCCCCGAGTTTCCCGCGTAGAGCCGGCTCCTCCTGCAACAGTGCCAGACACCACTCCGGAAGTGACAACGTTTGCGTCAGAGCCGCAGGAAACGACGATGGAGCCGTCGTCAGAGCCAACGGGAGCTGGCTATGACAACAATGGGTTCTCCTCTATGAGAGACGACAGCAACATGTCGTCGATGTGACAGCAAAAGACTCCCTGCGCCTGCCCGGACGGAATATGCCCGCGCAAAGGCATCCATCAACAATGTAGAGGCTCCCTCCATTTTTGGACTATCATTATCGTTAATAATTTTTGACCCCCTCAGCCTATAAAATGGCAGAATAAAGTTCTATAATAATTGTCGCGGGAGTCTTTCCCTTACTGCTACTATCGGCATCGCCGCTTTCTTCTGTTGTTGTCGAATCAGTGGATTCATCGCTAGTGTCTTCTGGTGGTTCTGGTTCGCTACTCTCCTCAGCCACTTCGTTGTCATCGCCGCTCGATTCAGAGCTGTCACCGCTGCATTCCTCCTCGACCAGGGCAGAGCTTTCATAGGAACCAAGATCGGCTTCTTCCTCATTTTCATTGCTACTATCATCATCTTCTATATTATTGCCATTATCTTCTTCTTGTTTCGTTATGCAGAGCTGAAGCTGCTGTCGTCGTTATTGTCATTGTCGTTGTCGCTCGTGCTGTTGTTGTCATTACTGCTGCTACTATTATATCATCATTGTCGTCGTTGTTGTGTTCTTGCATCATCTCTTCTATGAATGATGATAATAATGATGACGACATCTCCTGTAACACCGCTATTAACGTGTTGTTCCCTTCTCCAGACGATGGTGACGTTGAATTGTCCTCCAAGTCATCAACCCCTTCTTCCTCCCCCTCCTCCTCATCCACTATTCAGCAGCAAAAACGGCGTCCAGCAGCAGCAGCAATAGTAATGTAACCACTTCAAGCAGAACGGTAAGCAGCACAGATGATAGCATCGGGATAGGGGATATGGAACTTTCCGGCAAAATCGCCGGCTCGCAGATCAACCTCACAAATGGCGATGTAGAATCCATGCTCTTTGGCGACTGGTCACTCAATTCAACAGCCAGCTCGACAAGCTTTTCTGCAACCTTTACCATGATGCCTCTGGCTGACAGTAGCGACAGCAATAATGCTACCGAATACAGAATAGACAATCTGCGGGCAAATACGGTACACAGCAGATAAACAACATCGCTGTGCTTGGAGGCAGGACAGATGTTGCCTCTAATGGCACCGCTACATTTGAGGATATCTCGACGACAATAATGCTCTAAACCGGCATGCTGATCATCAGATTTGAAGAAGAAGCAGCAGAGGCCGGCGCTCTGTTCCAGGACACCCCGATAATCAGCTTTGAATAAGATGAAGAAGAACAACAACAGTAGAGCCTATGCAAAGTTACATTTAGGGGGTCAGGGCTAGGACTAGCAGCTATGATGGACAGTAGTTCTGATTTTCCAAAGATCGGTTTTGCCAGGCTACTCAAGCCATTTGACAGCAGCACGGACGACGTGGTAAAGCTTACAAAGGCTTTTGCGCTTGCCACCCGGACCTACAGGGGCCAGCTTTACAACAAGAGCGAGCCATACATCAACCACCAGCTGAGGGTTGCACTCATTCTCGTCGAGGAGCTGCAAATACGCGACGCCGAGCTTGCCTCAGCCGCGCTTTTGCACAACGCGCCGGTGACCTGGCAAGCTCTGCAGGAGTACGGCGACAGGATCCGTTCTATAGTTCTCGCCGCCGCAGAGCCAAAAACCAGGTCGGAAGAAACACTTGAAAAATACTATAGCGACATCGCAAAGGCGCCCAAGGATGTCAGGTACGTCAAGCTTGCAGACAGGCTGGACAGCGTGCGGGCCATAAAGGGCCAAGCTTTCCGGGCAGCCAGGTACAAGGAGGAGATCCAGAAATACGTCGTCCCGATAGCGTCAGCGACAGACGACAGGCTTGCGTTCAAGCTTTCAGTTGCGCTCTACGAGTTGAAGTGACGCTGCTCGCACCTGCTGTCCGGCCGTGCCTTGTGCTTGGCCCAGTGCCTGCCGCAGCCAATCAGCCTGTGCTCAGTGCAGCCACATATGGGGCAGCGCTTTAGCTTTTCCTCGCCTTTTTCTCCTTCTTCCATGTAGTAGTTATAATGGCACAGGCAGTATTTGAAATTACAGGACGCAGACAATGCTGACAGGGTTTCTTGCCTATCTCAATATCATGGATGATTTTTTTCCAAAGGCAAATATTCGACGATTGGCAATTTTGCTATTGGGGAGCAGGCATTTGTAATTGCAGGGCTTGGCTCTTGTGTACATACTGTGAACTACGGCGCAAGGGACCCTGTTCCCTCATGCATACCAGCGACCTGCTCTCCCCCTCCTCTCTCAATCATGGGAACCCTCTCGTCTAGAGAGGTAATCTTATTATGATATTTTCATAATTCTGCAAAGGATGTAGAGAGTTATTGTGGCGCCTATAAGACGTACATCATGCCGCCGGACACGAGCGTCACAAACTCGACGCTGGCAAGCTCTTTTGTCCTTGCAATAATGGCGTTGAGCCACAGGCTGTCTATGCCTTGGCTCCAGATGGTAACCTTTTTGTACTGACGTTGCGCCCCGTGGAAAAATCCGATGCACTCTTCGATAGTGATGTTGGAGTATTTCTGGCTTACCTCGTCAACCACCATAGAAGCTTCTGCCGGCAGATACAAAATCGTCAGGGTGGGAAAAGGGATGGCGGCAGAACTATTGTTATTGGAAGCAGCAGATGATACGTCGTCATCAACCATTTTTTACCTCAGCTACCTGCTACGAGCGATTATATCTTGATTTCGAAAGATGCATTTGTGTGATCATGTTTTC
>DATCWI010000082.1:0-15693 GCA_036566425.1 Nitrososphaera sp. | reverse complement strand
GATTATGACTTGGTATCATTCTTCGATTCCTTCCATGACATGGGAAATCCCTCTGCAGCAGCCAGACATGTGCTGCAAACATTGAAAAATAAGGATGGCGCATGGATGCTCGTAGAACCTTTTGCCAATGATAAACTAGAGGACAATTTGAATCCAGTTGGAAGGCTAAACTATGCTGCGTCTACTGTGGTCTGTGTTCCTGCGTCTTTGAACGAAAATGGACCTGCATTAGGTGCGCAAGCAGGTGAAGAAAGAGTAGCGCAAATAGTAAAATCGGCAGGTTTTTCAAAATTCCATCGGGCAACTCAGACCCCTTTCAACTTGGTCTTTGAAGCAAGACCCTGAGCTCTCAACCAAATGACTACTAGGACCCGCATTTCAGCGGTGGAACGGGTGGGATTTGAACAGTATAGTTCTATTTCAATAGCTGCCTTTCTTGAGAAGTTGCTGTTGCTGAGGCCGTGGGTTCAAATCCCACCCGGCCCATCTTTATCATTCTGGTAGAATACGTTATTGAATTAAGCTTGTTTTGGTCCCCATGGTTTGCTCTATTAAATCCATGACTCTATAGAAGTACTATCCAAAAAATTGATTGACGCGATTAATGATAATGAGAAATCATATTTTATATTTTTTTCCATATGGGTAAGAACAAAAATATTTTAAGTAAAGGTAAATATTATCACCTGACTGTGCGGACTGATTTATGCACTGTTTTAGGTATAGAATTTCCGATAATCCAAGCTCCTATTGCACCATATACCTCTCCAGAACTTGTTGCAGCGGTATCAAACGCTGGAGCTCTAGGAAGTATAGGAAGTGCTCTTCGCTCTATCGATAATCTCAAACGTGAAGTAGAAAAAGTAAGAGAATTAACGAAACACCCATTTGCAATAAATTTTACGATTAACACTTTCAGTGAAGATGCGTTTAGGTTTGCAATTGAAGAAGAAGGACCCAAAGTCATTTCTTGTGCTCTAGGTAATCCAAAAGACCTAGTCAAGAAGGTTCATGATGCAGGACTCTTGTTTATGCATCAAGTCCATTCTGCAAAACAAGCACGAGAGGCAGCCGAACTTGGCGTAGATATAATAATCGCACAGGGTAGTGAGGCGGGCGGCTTCTGCAGTGATGTTAGTTCTCTAGCTCTAATACCTCAAGTTGTTGATGTAGTTAACGATTGGCAAATACCGGTAGTTGCGGCAGGTGGGATTGCAGATGGTCGAGGGTTGGCTGCAGCCTTAATGTTGGGAGCGCAGGGAATCAATATAGGAACACGGTTTCTAGCTTCTGTTGAAGCATCGAAGGTAGGTCAGCAATGGAAGCAGAGGATAATAGCTGCAGAATCAGAAGAGACAATAAGAGTAAACTTCATAAACGACGTCTTTCCTCTATCGAACCCTAGTAGTTACAAAGGAACTGCCCCGCGGGCTTTACGCACATCCTTTATTGAAGAGTGGAGCCAAAAATCGGCTGATGAAGTTAAAAGTCAAGCTGAACAGCTAAGAAATACCATAATGACTGGAATAAAAGAAGGTAAGAATCATGAACTTGTTCCATTCACTGGTCAATCTACAGGTCTTATTCATGAAATCTTACCTGCAGCCGAAATAATACGCAATATTGTGAAGGAGGCTGAAGAGACAATAAGATTCACCTCATCAAAGTTCACAAAATAGTAAAAGGAGGACACCCTCTCATACATACACATGACAAGATTTTATCCGGAAGCTTGCTTACCAAGATGTATTGCTATCATCAGGATACCAAACCTATTGCAACATGGGCATTAACTGGTTGATATATGATGAAGAGCACCGCGCATAAAGTTGCTAGGCTTAGGTCGTGGGTTCAAATCCCACCCGGTCCACTTTTATCGGTCTAGTAGATTAAGGTATTGAATTGAGATTGTTTTGAATAAAAGTGTAGGACAAATTTGGTCATAATGACGCCATCCCTAAATGTGTTAATGATGTCCGGTCCCTCTCCGTGTTGATGCCTAATAATATATTAATACAAAGTACTTAGGGACCTCTCCAGTCAAATGGAAAGTGCTTGCTTGACCTCCCTTTCCAGTCCCACTTGAAACCCATAGCATCCACTTCATCTGCCAAAGCCCTCCCCAATGTCGCAACTGAGCCAGGTCCTACTTCACTACCTGGAGGATTAAGTATTTGTACTCTCTTGCCAGGTGGAGTCGTAGGGCCTATCAACGCTTCCGCCCTTGCAACTACCTTTCCTGGAATCTCTGCACTCCAATAAGCTAGGTCCTTTGCTAACTCAAACTTGATAGGAACAAACTCAATTCCTCGGATATCTCCAACTAGCTTTACAAATTCTGCAATCCAGCCGCCCGCCTTTCCCAGGAATATCATCTGCAGAGCCTCTCGCTGCTTTTCATTAGCTCGCTCGTCAAAAAAGTAGGCTCCTACCTCATCCTTCGATTCACCAGCCCAAGCGTTGCCCGTAAAGCTGCCCATGAACAACACATTCAATCCATCAAGCGGTGTTTCACCATAGTGACCGCTATTGATATGATATGCCATCAGGCCTTGGCACTCTCCATCGGATGGAGCCTGGGCAAACGTGCAAGGACATGGTATATTGCACTTGCAAGCGTCGAACCAGTCGCCAGAAACTTTCCACTTGGAAACACTAGCCGACATGTTATCATTTAGTATGTAGAGTGCTATTTTAATATACAAAACACTGAATATTGATTTTATTAGCTTGAGGTTATAATCCTAGATTAACACTGCTGTGATTCTATTTTTAACAGAAGGTGAAAACTAGTGAGCCAGGTGGGATTTGAACAGTTATGTTCTCTTTCAAGAGCTGTCCCTTTAGATATGAGGTAGTAGATGGAGCTGCCTTGGAAAGCTGCTGATAAGCTGAGGTCGTGGGTTCAAATCAATCCACCCGGTCCACTTATTCCTGTTGTACAACTACAGCATTCGTTGAGCTCGTTTTCAGTGATTGTCGGACAAATTCAGATGCACTACGTGGTAGCTACCTTCGAGCAAATCCTGATTTTATGATCTTGTCTGGGAATTTGTGGATTCATTTATTACTAAACTAGATGACTTAATTATCTTGCTTATACTTGAATATCCACAATCAACGATAGCAAGGTAATAGTAGTAGAATCTGATTTTAGAATCGAATTAAGAATATATCTATTTTTACATACTAACACCAGCACTGTAAGAACTATTTGAGAATGTATATGTCGGCTAGTACTCAAAAGTAGAATCTTTCCAGAGCTTTTTGGATTTTTGTGCTAATGCAACGTACTTTGTCCTTGTATCTCAAGCTTCAATTTATGAAGTTGTAAAACAAACACACACATCACCTTTCTTTTTTCTTTAGTGTCTTTCAAGAACCTAAGGCGTACTCAAAGGGCGGACTTTGATCAATAATGGTGTAACATCTGAGGATTTGCAAGGAAAAATGAGATTTTACATATGTGAGGCAACTTTATAAGATTCACTGAAAACCTTGTTGTATGTGTAATTCAAAGGTTGGAGTGATTATTTGAGTCATGCAGACAAATAATACACCTGACTTTGATCGCCCTATGCTTCGGATGGGGTCAGTTGCATTCCTTGCAGGTATTGTTATTTTCATGGTATCTACCATTGGGTTTCATGCTGGTACTAGGGACCCAATGGACAATCCAGCTGTTTTCGCAGTGTATGCCCAGAGTGATCCATGGATAGCTGCCCACATTGGTCAGTTTGCAGGTCTAATGTTAATTTTTGCTGGTGGGTTTGTAGCGCTTCATCGGTTGCTTTTACATTCAGAATCAGGCGTCGCTTCAGCACTTGCATGGTTTGGCTTAGCGGCAGCAATAATTACAGCCAGCACCTATGCTATTCTACAAGCTGTTGACGGGATTGCACAAAAGATTGCAACTGGTAGTTGGTATGCTATTCCCCCTTCTTCTTCTACTGCTGGTAGTGAAGAAGAAAAAGCCATTGCCTTTAGAGTAGCCGAAGGGATAAGATGGACGGAGATTGGTATCAATAGTTATTTCAGAATGCTTCAGGGGGCAGTTGCGATAATCTTTGGAGTTGCAATAGCAAAAAGTGCCCTTCTTAGTAGATGGATTGGTGCAGTCGGAATAGCTGTCGGTGCTGTTGGCATAGCTGCTGGCGTCGTTACGGCCTACATTGGATTCTCCGAGCCTGTGTCAAACATTTGGGCAGTAACACTATATCTTTGGATAATAATCCTTGGTATTTTCATGTGGAGAAAAACGAAGGTAAAGATTATCACAAGGTGATTTATTATAAGAATATACATTGCCTCTGAGGTCGTGGGTTCAAATCCCACCCGGTCCCCTTCTTTCTGCGTTGGAAATACGGTATTAATTTGAGATTGATTTTAACAATTGTAGGACAAAACTAGCTTTCTTCCAGCCTTGTGTAGCTCGATTGTTGCTAGCAGGGAGTCAATTGTAGACATCGTGTGCATAGGAGGGTGGATTAGGGTGGCAGGGATCCCTATTGCATTTGGAGTTATTCTTGCTCCATAATCATTACAGGACTAACTAAATCTCCTGTCTGACAGTGTTCACTATCTCCAGTATTGCCTCAGCTACTACTTCGGGGTGCTCGTAGTGAATATTATGACCACTATCAACTAGAATTAGCTCGCCTCTTGTAGATAGAGATGCTAACTCCATATGAGGTTCTATTGCTCCCGTTAGATGAGCAATTTCATTGTCTGCAGATAGAACGATGGTAGGTTTGTCACCCCACGCGCCCATGACATTGGTTGCATTCAAAGCATGCACTGTTTCATACATGGCAGCCAATTCGTCAGCCGCTGTATGAAGGCTTTTTGGAGAATAAACCACTTCCAAGTTATTGATTATTGCTGCAGGTACACTTGGTCCTTCGACACCTCTGATAAAGCTGGGATTAAAAACATACCGCCAAAAACCACCGTGAGCATAGCTGACATAAGTGCCTTGAATCTGTTGGATTACAGGGATTAATTCAGCCGTTAGTATTTTTTCATGCCCCGGGTCCACTAGGACGATACCTGCAACATCAACTGGGTATTTTTGTTCAAAGAGTCGGACTGTATGAGCACCGACAGAATGTCCAACAAGAACATAGGGTCCTTGTTCGCCTGCAGCTTGTAGTAGCATATGAAGCTCGTCAGCTATTCTCATAAAAGTACGGGGCTTTAGACCTTCTTCGCTCCAGCCCATACCTGCTCTATCATAACTGCAGGCTCTGGTATGTTGAGAAAGTTGCTCTTGGACTCGAGCCCAAGACATCGTTCCTCCATTAAGGCCTGCATCTAATACTACAGTTGGGCTTCCCTCGCCAGTACAATAGACATGCATGTTAATGCCGCTACCACCGCCCACATCGACGAGTCTTCCAGGGGGTTGCGGAGCTGCCATAGAAGCTATAGGTGCAATTAGAAGAATAAGAATAATAATAACAAACAAGCCAGCTAAGCCGCCACTGTCCGATACTTTAGCTCCAAAAGTCATTCTTTTGTCATTCTGGTAAACTACAGCATTAAAATAAGCATTTTTCAATTTAGGACACATTAGCCTTATGATGGAACTCTTTTATCCTTTGTTTCTTGCCTTGAAAGTACGCAAAATGTGGATGCTGAATAATTACAACAGAAAAATGTCTCTACTACGCAGCATCCGTCTTGCAGCGACTATCTTCATACTGACAATAATTTTTGCATCGACTTCTACTCTAGTATCTGCCTCTACAAGTAGCAATACTACTACTACTACAACTAATGCTACCTCAGTACGAGAAGAACAAGAAGCTGTAAGCAGCACGACTACTACCACCAACAACAATTCAAGTGCTGTTTTGGGCAATCTGTTCATGATTGTGGAATTTGAAACGACAAGTGTCAATCCAATCAATGAAACTTACATTGAGACATCAACTGTGAACAACGTAACAATAATGCCTCCAAACGCTACTACTACTGGTACGACTATAAATGCAATAGAGACAGTAAACGCCACGATTAATATTCTACCTAACGGTCTTGCACTTGACAAAGGTCAAAGCCTTATCGTGACTGAGGGAGACAATGGTACAGCAGAAGAGGAGAATGCTACTACTACCTTTGTTGACATTAGTCGTATGAATCCTGATGGCACCGGAAGTGGAACTGGTATTGTGTTTTTCAGTACAAACTCTACGGGGCAGCTAGCATTCCTTAACAACATGGTAGGAATAAATGACAGTGAATTCTCTCAGGGAAGCGGCACCATTAGAGTTTGGGAATGGAAGGGTGGAACGCTTCCATTTGAGATTGATGATGATGGTGACGCCCCTACTACAGAGAACCAGACTACTATTACCAGTGCGCTAGAGGTAGAAGAGTAAAGCAGTAGCAGTGATAGTCTTTACTGCATCTACCACCAGCATGGATTGGGTGGGATTTGAACTGGTCTTATTATTGATACAAAACTTGCTGGATGACAAAAGAGAACATAACGAATTGGCTGAGGTCGTGGGTTCAAATCCCACCCGGTCCACTTTATCAATCAAGTAGAATACGGTATTGTTCTGAGCATGTTTTTGGAGGTTGTCGTTGGACTAATTCTACATTTCTGCTTGCTCCAATTCCTGTCAGCTCGTACCACTTCATCCTATCGTCATGTCGATTCTGTATCATCCTTACAAAGAGCTGAAGGAATGTATCAAACAGGTTGAGCAGATAGAGGCTAGACTCAACAGGAGCAATTAGACAAGATTGACGAAGAAAGAAGAAAAGGAAGAAGAACAACAAGATTTGCCGCCATCATCTCGACCACGACGACAGTTAAAGTTAATAGAATTCTAAATCAAGCTCATAGCGCCCTATCGCTTTTTAAAGATATTTGCGTGATTGCATTATGAACAATGAAACAATACCGAATAAACAAAGGGCTCTTGTTCTTCAAGGTGGCGGAGCGCTAGGCGCTTATGAGGCGGGTGCATTTAAGGCATTATGCGAGAAGATTAGAAAAAAAGATGAGAAAGGTAGACCCCTATTTGATATCATTGCTGGTACTTCGATAGGCGCAATAAATGCTGCAATTATTGTTAGTGAATTTCTAAAAGAAAAAAATTGGAAGTCCTCAGCAGAAAAGCTTGAAAATTTCTGGAAAGATGTGTCAGTGCCTTCTGACATAGTCCTAGAAAGGACGCCATGGTGGCATAACAAAAATAGACAATCCGCTTCACGAGAGGCCGCAAGGAGGTACTATTGCACAAAAAAGTTTACTTATACTGGAGTGAAAAACGTATTTACTAGTCCTACGATGATTCATGATGGCAAATTCTTTGACATGGAAGATACAGTGCACGAATGGTTGCCGTCTTGGATTACTCTTCCAAATGTCGTAAAAAATATTTGGATTCGTTATGACAATGAACCACTTAAAAAAAGTCTACACGAATTTTCCAATTTTCCGATATCAACAAGCTTTGATAATAGTGAACCAAGACTTCTCTTAGTTAGTGTGGATGTAGCTGAAGGTATAGCAGTAACATTTGATAGTTATGAGAAAGAAAAAGATAACCAAGGTAATATAATAAGGAGAACGGAATATGGAGGTACTCCTTCAGGAAAGCCAATCAAAATAGAATACAACGACGGCATCAAGCTAGAACATGTAATGGCGAGTGCTTCGGTGCCTCTCTTTTATGACTACCAGGACGTAGAGGGACGCAAGTTTTGGGACGGCGGTTTGCTGAGTAATACTCCATTAAGAGAGGTTATAGAGTCACACAGAGCCTATTGGGAATACAAGTTAGGCTCCGAAAACATTGAGGGTTATATTAAAAGCGCAGGTAAGCAAAATCGACAAAAGGTTCCAGACTTGGAAGTATATATAGTAAATGTATGGCCGTCTAAAGAAAAGGTTGTTCCCAAAGACTACGATGGCGCTAAGGAAAGGTTAAACGATATAATGTTTTCTGATACGACAGACCATGATGTAAGGGTAGCTACAGTTGTTACACAACAGATTGATTTGATTGAGAAACTAATTGCTCTTGGAAGCCATGATAACCAATGGAGAAAGAAAATTAGTGAAATTTTGGACGAGATAAATCCGCAGACTAACAAACGAAATATAGACATCATAAAAGGTCAGTTCAAAATAGCCAAAGTAGTTCGCATAGAACGCAGAGATGACCGTCATAGTATTTCAAACAAATTTTCAGATTTTACAGTAGAGACGATAAACAGACTGATAGACGAGGGAGAAAAAGATGCAATCAAAGCACTCTCAGCGCCAGCTTCCTGAACAGTAGATACCTTTTAGATGATAATTACCCCAAAAAGTTGACTGAGGTCGTGGGTTCAAATCCCACCCGGTCCATTTCTTTTATTCTGGTTAGTTACGGCATTAAAATGAGTTCATCTTCGGTTATTATCGGACAAAATAGTATATCTAACAGGAGGGATTAGGGCAAAAAGATGAAGCCGCAGTTTGAACAAGTAGTAGACTTGCTGGAGCCAGAGAAGTGCTTAAGCGAATGATTTCTCTAATAGAATTTAACAAGTCATAAATACAGTGGGATTGATTCGTCGTTTGAATAAAAGGTATCGTGTAAATAATACTTTTATCTCAATATTCTAAAGGCTTCAAGCTTATTCTCCTGCATCATGGGTATTATAATCATATTTTGGTCCAATACAGTCCCTAAGTCTGCAGTACCTTGTCTTTGTAAATCTAAAGTTTCATAACCTGTTCCATTAGAATTAACGACAAAGAGCTTTCCTGCGGCATTATCGGTAACGAAATAATATCTCCCAGTGCTGTCTGCCTCTACTCCATCAAGACCACCAATAGGAACAGCAGTTCCTTCTTCTCCTAAACCACTCATAGTACGATTTTGTAAATCAACAACCCGAATACTTCCTCCTGGATTACTAAATGCTCCAAATGAAACAACAATGAGTTTATTATTGGTATCATCAACATACAAGCCATTAGGACCATTCAATTCTGGTGTTTGCAACCAGACTTGTAAAGATGCATTATTATTATTATTGCTGCTGTTATTTCCAAGATTCTTGGTATCTAATCTGTAAATAGTATTTGTGACTGTATCTGACACATAAACATGCCCTTGATTATCTGATGCAACATCATTAAGAAAAGCGCTTCCTGGTGCGTTATATCGGTTAATTATTTTGCCACTATTGATATCTACCTCGAGAAGGTCCGTTATATCTGATACGTATAGTAATGAATTGTTGGTATTATTAACTACAGCCATACCCTTTGGAGCATCTAAGCCTGTTACCCAATTTAGTTTAATTATGCTGCCATTCAGAGGAGAAACCTTAGAAATGAATCCTTGCTTATCCTTTGTATCTGGTGCTCCATCAATATTTGAAACAAACAGCACATTTTCATTAGGTTCATAAATAACAGATTCTGGAGTCTTGAATTGTGCTGGTGTTTCCCATACTTTCTCTATATTTGACGTGGTCATCTGCTGTTGTTGTTGTGCATTTGCTACCGTAATGTTGTCTGCAGCCAAAAGAACACCCATAATCGTGGCGGCGGCTGCCACTAGCGCTATCATCCTAGCTCGTGAAGCTAATAATAGTGACTGCATTTTATGATGCTTGGAATAGAAGGTATATTCCAGAGCAAAATAAGGTTATGCGTTAATTATTCTCTAAGAATTTTTACATAGTGGGGACTCTTCACAAGAGTGGTAGCTAGACATTTAGGCACTCATGTCCTTCGCTTTTAGCTAGTAGTTACATAGCTCACAAATCTCTCGGTAGTATTAGGCTGCGGCAATAATGATGGTAGTATCAAGAGTTATTTCTCATCATGGAAGGAGACCCTGCATCTTTACAGTTCCTCCGAAGTGAAAGAAGAGAGGAGTAGAAGTCATCTCATCGTGCACTGAAAATGAAGCAGGAACAAGTTTTTGATGATATATTGTTTGATATTCATCTATCGTGTGAGCTGACTTCGTCTTCTTTTCCTACGCCAAACAGACCAACCGCATCAAAACCTACCATCATCTGCTTATCCCTTTTTCACAGCCTTCGCTTTACGGTATGTACAGGCTACTCAGTATGCAAAAAATGCATTGGTTGAATTTGAGTGGCACGTTATCTCTGTATATAAGGGGTCTAAAATGGCTAAATGTCTAAAGTCGCTGCTCTGAGGTCGTGGGTTCAAATCCCACCCAGTCCACTTCTTTATGTGATGGAACTACGGTATAATTTTGAGTTCATTTCTTGGTACTGTTGGACAAATTCACATAAAATGCCTTGAGAGCTACTTTCTTGGTCTGCTGCCAGATAAAAACTCCTTTAAAGCCATTATGTTTATACATATAACTGCTTATGGAAAAGCTAGACGATAAGAACTCATCTCAACCATCATTGTACTCAAAGGCTTTAGAGGGTGTAAGTCAATTTCCTCTACTGCAGGCTCTTGGAGGTCGAAGGTCCCGAAGGTTTTGCATGGGAGCAGAAATACCTGATGGTCCTCTGTCTTTCAAATCCAACCAAGAACCCTTTCCGCTCACGGACCTGGAGCAAATACTTCTACTGACTTCAATGGCAGGTTCAACTGGCTGGCATTACACCATCAGCTATGACCAATCTATACGACCACAGATTCCATCTTTTAGCGGTGGACCCGCTGGAAGAACCTTTCCATCTGCTGCTGGTTTTCACATATCTGACCTTTTCTTTACAGATGATAATGGGACCTACTACTTTCCTACACGTGACTTCCACCCTCCATCAGAGGATTACCGCGGTAAGCGAGAGCAATTAGAAAACTTTCTTGAAGCCCATAAGAAAAGGATACGAAAGCTATCTGACAAGAGATTGTATATCCCAAAAGAGACTCCCTATATGGACCCCCATAATACATGGATTGCGAATCATGAAGGCTCTACACTTGTCCTTCCAGTTGCAGATTTAGCTCAGCATATGCTTGGTGCTATTTGGTATTATGCTCTAGATGGAAGAGTGATATATGATGATATAGCCAAAAAGCCAATTCCAGGATTAGAAAAATTTCCAAATGTCGTACCCGACCCAAACAAAATAGTACCCCTTTCATTTCTTGAGACAATGGCAGTGGCAGAATGCTCAGCAGAGATTTCAATGTCATGCTATGCAGGAGCATTAATGCTTCAGGCCATAGGACTCGGCAGCTGGGCATTTGATGGAATGGATTGGATGGTCGTACTTGGTGCAAGCGGAGACCCAAAAATTCCCGGGTTTGGATTCAGCTATGATACCAACGAACGATGGGCTGTGCCAAATATTACTGGTCTGCCGGGAGTCTTTGAGGCATATTGTCCTCCACACTATCGCAATATGAGTGAGGCAGTTGAAGCTCTTGCAAAGAGAAAATATGGTGAGGGAGGCGTATACAATGAAGGAACACCGGGCGCTTGGAAGGATAGCTCAAATGTAAGAAAAAGTGCTCACCATGCATCACAGGAGTTTAAAGATTGTATAGCACTACAGGCTCAGTACGTATATGATTCTTATGATAAATTCCCTGCTACTGTCCCAAGCATCTTTGCGTTCATGTATTTGCAAGCGCACCACTTAGACCTGAGCTTTTACGACCATTATTTCAAACCAGGAGCATACCTAAGTACACATGCAGAACACATGAAAAATTGGCATTAAGCGCATAAAGAAGCAGCAGCCGCCTCTATGAGGCACTCATCATTGTGACAAGAGAAGGTTGAGCTGAGGTCGTGGGTTCAAATCATCTCACCCAGTCCCTTTCTTTTACTCTAGTAGAATATGGCAATAGAATAGTCACATTTTTCGATTTTTGTCTCACAAAAACCCGAGTAGCAGCTTTTGGTTCAGTTTTAGATGATGCCAGAACTGAAATTCTTCTCCATTGATGCTTTCAAGCTATATCTTATAGCTAGTTACAATAGACATATAGGAAAAAATAGGGCTACGCCCTGTGGAATTGTTGTAGTTGTTGTTGCTGTGAATTCCCATACGATGTCCAAGCCTTCAATAGGTCATTGTTGAAGTCTGTGACTGCATCTACTGTTCTTTTGTAGATGTTTACATGCTCTCTTGCTGAGTCCAATGCAGTTACTCCAAGTTGGTTGAAAATGCCGATAGAACGAATTATACTATTTGTTACTTCTGTAGACTGATTAGCAACTACTTCTGACATTTGCAATGTTTGAGGAAAGTTTGGAGCATGCACAATAAACTGTTTGTGATTGGCAAATGCAGTTTGAATCATACTTCTTACTGTCTGGATATTGTCTACCTGTAGATTGGATATTGATTGAGCAAATTGAGGCTGAACCTTTGCCACCTCGTCAACTATGCGCAAAGCATTATCTCTCACTATATCACTGACATCGTTCGCTTTGGATGTAGCTGTTATTGTTGTTCCTTCGTCTCTTGTTGTTCTTTTATCTGACATACCAAATAGATGTCCGTCTACCTATATAACTCTTGGTAATCACTGGTATTAATTACCATGTGATGGCATTAATAGACATTTTCGGTACATCATTTTTGATATTGACCCGAGTTTTTCTATTGATAGTTAGGCACTGCTGAGGTCGTGGGAGGTCGTGGGGTTCAAATCCCACCCGGTCCATTATATCATTCTGGTAATCTACGGCATTAAAACAATCTCATTCCTTTGAGGAAGTAGCATATTCCTTCCCGCCAGTAATGTCTATTGCAACAAATGGTTCATTTCCAACTACCCATGCGTCATGACCTGGTGGAACATACATCGCTTCGCCTGGACCGAATTCTTGTTCAGTTCCATCGTCCATCTTAACTCGCATTCTTCCTGATATTGCATATCCTGTATGCGTCATTTGGCAACTATTTGTATTAACTATGGGTTTAACATCATTGGACCACTTCCAACCCGGCTCTGCAGTTATCCTGGCAATTACTGTGTCTCCAAGATTTGCTATATCCATCTTACCATTTGAAAAATTTCTAACCTCATCAGGATTTTTGTCAAGATTTCGTGATTTCATCTCGTGATACATGAATAAAGTATCTATGCAGTTACTATAATAGCTTTTTGATGTAATGGTTTTGTTCTTTAGATAGTAATTAGAGAGATGAGTAGAAGGCTACATTGCCTCTGAGGTCGTGGGTTCAAATCCCACCCGGTCCATTTCTTTTAATCTAGTGAAATATGGTATTATTTTGAGCTCGATTCTCAATAATTGTCGGACAAATTCAGCAGCAATGAGTTTGTCAAATTGGAAAGAAGTTTATGAGATATTGTTTGATGTTCCTAGATTCTATATTGTCAGCCTCATTCTTATGAAGTAAACTCAAATGTAGTCTCTGCTCTCGCTACTCTATAACTCGCTGTTACTATGTAAGTGCCGGTCGTGTCTATGGCGTAGGGACTAATGCTATATTGTCCTTCTCCTGCTTTTATTTCTAGTTGGTATGTGTTATTGGCTGTAACGATAACAGATTCTCGCCAGACAATCTCGTTTTGAGGGTCTAATACGGTTATACTCACACGCGAACCTGGCTGCCTCTCTGCAACGGTGCCAGTTATTACGATTGTATCACCTGTTGAATAGCTTTCGCGGTCGGTAGTGACTGTCAGAGGTTGCTGTTGCTGCTCCTGCTGGATGATAGCTGGAAGCACCACAAGCTGTCCAACCATAGTCGGGAGATGGTACTTGCAATAGTATGGGAAGACTCCTTCTTGGTCATCTGCTGTAAAGGTTGCATTTCCAGATTCGCCCCCTGCTATGTCTATATCTACGCTATATGGTTGTGCATCTATTGTGAATGAATGTCTTTCCTCTGTCTCTTGTTCAGTGTTGTAGAAGTTCACTGTCACACTATCTCCTCTGTTGACTACAATTATAGGAGGAGTGAAAATGTCTCCATCTATTCTTGCAGTTGCCTGGTCCAATCCCTCTACTTCTGCACTAAAGACATAGAAAGTCTTGTTGTTAGAAGCAGGCATTATTGATTGATTTGTGGTTATCGGTGTCGTTGTATTATTAACTTGCTGCGCCAATGCTTCTTGTTGTTGGTCTGAAGGACTTACTAGTAGTATAGGTGAACTCATTGCAATCGCAAGAGAAACTATGATGATGGCTATCCTGGTTAATGTAGTTGTTAAAAGCATAATGGAATTACTTATTATTATTATTATTATTTTCTTTCCTTAACCTCTCTTTAGATAAGGATAGATATGTCTTTAAGAGCGCCGAGGTCGTGGGTTCAAATCATCCCACCCGGTCCACTTTTTCCTGATGTACAAGTACGGCATTGAATTGAGCTTGATTCTAGATTTCCTCTACTACAGTCCGTCAATCTTTTCCATAAGTGATATTGGGTGGACCCTTCTTGTCCTTTAGCTTTTTCTCATCAACTATCTTTATGACAATTGTATTGCCTGCTCTATTGAATATCCTCTGCCGCTTATCATCGGTGAATATCCATCCCAATATAATATCAATTACAAGAAGGAAGGACTTACCAAAGCTTCCGAGCATTACACTCTTGAGACTTGGCTTGTTGCCATACAAGTCTGTAGTCTTGATGCGCATTACCATCTTTCCTATCGATTGTCCTCTAGTATACTCAAAATAGGTCCAATAGCCAAAGAATACTAGGCTTGTTATCAGAAATGACAATGTACCAGAAAGAAAACCGCCGGACCACCACCCCCAGCCAGCACCCGGTCCTTCTCTTTCGAAGAAAAAGTCATTTCCATTGTTTCCTTCAAACACCATCATTTGTTCCATGTCCAAGAAGGACTGACCTGCTAGCACCAACCCAAGGACTATCCATACTGCTACATTAACTATTACAAAATCAATAATCCATGCGATAAACCTGTCTACCCACCTTGCAAGGAGTATCTCCTTAGGAGCTGCTGTGTCAGCTCCTCCACCACCGCCACTGCCACTAGGCTGTTCTGGCGAATTAGGAGGAGGTACTTGGTTACTCATCAAACATTATTACGAGAATGTCATAGTTAAGCTTTGAGAAATCACCATTCATGAAGTAGCGGCTACTGCAGATTTAGTCAATACTATTCAAATCGCTTATGATAGACGGCTGCTGCGGTCGTGGGTTCAAATCCCACCCGGTCCACTTTTTCCTGTTATGTAAATACGGCATTGTTTTGGGGTTGGTTTTAACAATTGTAGACCACAACATCTGGCAATAATAGAATATGAGCTCTCATTTTTGTAGCAGTATAGAAACTTCACAAAAATATTTGAGCAGCGGCAAAACTGCTAACGTACTCTCACTTTGATATTGTGTACAGTCCTCTGCTCATAATTCTTTGCTGGGCTTCTCCTGCGACTTCTATGTTAGTTTCCTCCTATCCCCCAATTATCCTACCTACCCTCTCCTCCGTCTCCTCAATTATTCTCTGCGCCAATCCTTGTCCATCCTCATCACCATCTCCTCCATTGTCTTCATCCTCATCACCATCTCCTCCATTGTCTTCATCCTCATCACCATCTCCCTCTCCTTCCCCTTCTGTGGTTTCAGCTGCTTGTGATGTTTCTTCTGCTAATGCTTGTGCTAATTCTGGTGCTACTATAAGCTCAAAGGAACCAAATACCTGCGCTACTGCTGGTGACAGCAGTGTTAGTGCTAAACTGTCAGATGCTGTTGCAGTTGTTGTTTCTGATGTTACAGCATTTGTAA
>DATCWI010000050.1:0-10328 GCA_036566425.1 Nitrososphaera sp. | reverse complement strand
CATCTTGACCTCAGGCCTTCGATCAACAATGGAGTATTGAACTTGATTGGATACTATTTCCTTCAGGCCGGCATCCTTCACCATTATCTGCATGCGCTCAGTGTCAAAGTTGGTAAGACCTATATTCTTGATGATTTTAGCTTCGTCGCGTAAGCTAGATAGGTACTTGATGGCATCAATGTAGTATGGGTTGTTGTAGTCCCACCAGTGAAACTGCAACAGATCAAGAGAGCTGACTCCCATACGCTTAAGCGATCTTTCAACACTTGTCTGTGCGATCTGCTGAGTGATCCTCTGAGGTTCAGGCACCCATTTTGTCAATGCCTGAACGTGTTGCCGCTCCTGCTCTGGCAGCGTGTGCCTAAAAGCCCCAATAAAGTCCTCCGCAGGACCATAAATGTCTGCAAGGTCCCAAGTGGTAAATCCTGCATTGTGATACTTGACCATTTCTTCTATTGCAACTTTTGAGTCTATTGGACCGTGTCCACCTGCAACCTGCCACATCCCATTGAGAATCCTGCATATCTTTAGATTTGGTGCCAGCTCAAAGTACTCCATGCTACCGATATACATGTCAATCCTTTTCTCTGACATAAATCTTAATCGTGCGACGCCATCTTGCTATCACAACAATCCATAGGCTCTCTTATTGTAAGATAACTCAAAGAATCTAAAAATTGACAAGCTCACTTTTCAAATATTGTTGAATGATTTAAGGCGGTACTACTGGTTCTCTTTATTTTCGCCGCAATCTTTCTATTGTAAGAAGACTTTTTCTCAGTAGTGACATCAACAACATAATATCTTTTGTCGTAGGTGCGCTTTTTGCCAGTGTCTTCTTTGCCGCTGCTTCTAGCAAGGGCTTTTTATGGAGATCATAATTACCAGCGTCTGCCAACTTGCCTATGTAGTGAAGCAGGAGATCAGTATCCTTCTGCGAAGCAAGGTCAACTCTCTTTTTGCTCTTTTTTACTGGCAATTCTGATGAGTGTAGCTTGGAAATTTCGTATAGCAATATCGCAAGTGCATGAGCTACATTCATTGTCTTATAATTTGTCTTTGTGTCGATAGTAACGACAAGGTTACACAATTCTAACTCTTCGTTGTTGAGGCCAGATGATTCTCTACCAAGCAAGATGCAAAAGTTCTTAGTGCTTGAGTCATGTATTATCTTGGTTAGCTGCTCTGCACTTATTGATTCGCGCAGAACATTGAGTCTGCTAATAGCCTGAATTGCAGTTGTACCTATTAGTATATCAAATTTCTTTCTTAGATGACCCAAGGTCACAGTCTTAGCAGTTACTAGAACATCGCTACCATGAGTTGAATACTTTGCTGCCTCTGTATTATCAAAGTGTGGACGGACAAAGTACAAGCTTTTATGACCAAAATTCTTCATCAGCCTAGCAATATGGCCTACGTTAACTGGATACTGCGGCTCGATAAGGGCCACTGCAACTGTCATTTGGATATAGGCATCTCTAAAATAGCTGGTGGAATTATTATTATTATTATTATTATAATCTGCCATATCTATGAAACGTCATAGTCGTAAAATGCTCTGAGCGCAACTTGTACTCTATCTACAGGTACCTGAAAATACTCAAAGGTATCTTTATGGGAAGCAATCTGCACCTTGGAGTTTGAATTAGCCTTAAGATATGTATCTGATGTTTCCTCCAGAAGCGCTCTAGCATGTTTGCTCCACTGCACCAAGTCTTCCTGTCGTATATCTTTCAACAGTAGCAGTGACACCAGCTTTGCAAATGCCGCTATAATGGCCACTCGATATTTCTGCAATTCCATCTTTGATGGATTAGAGTCCGAAAGAGAAGGAACCCACGAGCAAATTAGGAATTGGTATTCATCAAGGTTCTTTGCAGCACTTGCGACCTCACCTATCGCTGGGGCAACCTTTCTAGTAGCTCGTACATCAATTGACACGGGTCCAAACAATCCATGCACACCTTTGATGGTCAGATCAAAAGAGGTTATTCCGTCGCCGGACAGCAGCTTGCTACAGCTAGCATTGCTAAGCTGACGCGATATTATTGAGTTGAGTAATGAGGGCAATGCCTCCTCTTATGAAAAATGTAGTTATTAAAATGATAGGATAAAGAAAGGAGAAGGATAAAGGCATATGTAGGTTGGACAAATTTTTGGGCAGCAAATCATCAAGATCTTGGTAATTTAAGAAAAATTCAATAAGAAATTGACAGTAAAGAATCAATATTATAGAATATCGATAAGTAGGAATGCATTAATATAATTAATACCTTATAAAAGTAAGGACAAATAGTGGAAAAATATGGCTAGACTATAGCGCTTGGCGGACAACACTGCATCATGAAACAAAAATTGCGACTTTAACGGCATAGGCTGTAACAAGGTCGTTGGTGCAGTATCGCCAAGCGCCACTTAGTTATCTTATAGTTTTTCTATATGAGACTTTTTTTGGTAGATAAAACTGAAAATGCTAGGATGTAGAATAACATCAGATCAATTAAGAATTATGCCTGCATGCCTCTACCGATGTACTACAAAATCCTTACCATCTGGATAGTAGTAATTGCTCTTGTTGCCATAATTGCTGGTGCTATCACTCCCCATGTTATTGGGCAGCAGAATCAAACAAGTAATTTGACCGCATTGCTCACCCAAGACCCAAATAACGATACTGCCTCCGAGGCTACTGCCAACATGACTGTGAGTAATGATACTAATGATACTATTACTAACCCTGTTACTACTACTGTCGCTAACGTGGACGCTCCTGATAACATGACAATTGAGGATGCAAAGGATCTATATCTGTCGGTCTGGAACCAGACAGAGTTTAACGCTACCTTTAGCACTTTTGTCGAACCTTTCTCCGCTGCTGGCTATGGTGTATACGAAGAGCGAAACAATATCTTTGCTCCAGGTGAAACAATCGTACTCTATGTAGAACCAGTGGGCTTTGGTCATGAGCAGGTTATAGATGAAGGCGGCGACAGTAATGGCAATAATACTAATACCACTACGCTTTACTTGATGAATATGACAGCAGATTATGAAATAGCCGCAGCAAACGGCACTGAGCTCCAACTGATAGAAGATGTGCAAGCGGGAAACATTACTTCCCATAGGCCCAACACCGAGATGTTCTTGACACTCACGATTACACCCGATGTTCAGCCATTACCGATAGGCAGCTACGTAATAACATATTCTGTAAATGATGAGGTATCAGGTGAGAGATTCCAACTAGAAAAAGACATCATAATAGCAGAGAGTGAGAGATAGTATAAACCAGGCGCATACGATCAGGGTGCATAGTCCATTATGTAGTTGGGTTGTCCGAATGTAGCGTTAACCCTTACAGACACATCGACCCAGTATGAAAATGATGAGGGGTTGCCAATATAAAAGTCCTCTACAGGAAACTCGACTCTATCCTCTGGCATGTCAGGTATACTCGTAGGCGGGATGATGAACCTTCCGACATTTCTATCAAATACTGTGAAATACCACCCTTGCATAGCAGTAGAGTTGTTGTTGCCGCCACCGTCAAAAGCAGAATTTTGAAATCGAATTGTATATTGCTGCTCTCTGTTTGTTATCGGACTGGTGGTGATGATGTGCCACCGATATTGCGTTTCATACATATCGTTGTCATTTGGATTGCCGCCGAGTGCTATTGTGAAAAAGAATACCTCTCCTCGCTTTTGCACGCTGGCTCCTAAGATATCGTGGTAATCTCTTACCTCAGGGATCTCTTCCGTTCCGACCTGTTGGTATACCGGTGTCACATCGCCTTGTGCATCTTCTATCCTGCTATCTGCGTTGTCATAGATCCCAACGGTCTGTCTACCGCCTATGTTTATCTCAGGCCCCAGGCCCGACAGCCCAATTGAAAGAGGGATGAGCGTTGCGACTGCAACTGCAATAACCAAAACAGACGATGCTTTGGGCACATAAAAAATCACACAGAGGTTATATTTCGACATTTTGCCAAGAGATTTAAACACCATTGAAGATTGAATATAGCCACACAATATATGCCTGCTACCGAATTTTCGCATTTTGTCGAAATGTGTGAGAAGGTTCGCCAGACCTCAAGTAAAAACGCGAAGGTATCTGCCATCGCAGAATATTTAATCACGCTAAAAGACGGCGATGGCAAGATGAGCAGTAGCGGCAGTGATGCCTCACTTGCTGCAGCTGTGCTCTTTATGTCTGGTACCATTTTCCCTAGGGGCTCGGGTCTTGCGCTCAATGTAGGCTTTAATACGATAATGCAGTCGCTTTCAGAAATCGCACGTCTTGAATCAGAAGAGGTACAAAAAATCTACTTAAAGCACGGAGACATTGGTGCACTTGCTGAATATGTAGTTTCCAAGAGGCAACAAAGTCCACTTATGGCTCATCAACTTCTGCTGCCTGATCTATATGACCAGCTAAGAAAAATAGCTGATGCAGCTGGCCCGGGGTCAGCAAAGGCAAAAAGGAAGATCCTCACGGGACTTCTCGTCAACTCCTCCCCACTTGAAGCGAAATATCTGATCAAGATAGTAGCAGGCGGCGAGCTCCGTGTAGGTGTGATAGAGGGCCTGGTCGAGCTTGCTATTGCCAAGGCTTTTGGACGAGATTTGCAGGCAATTCGACAGGCTATGTTACTATCTGGAGACATTGCACAGGTAGCACTCCTTGCAAAAAAAGATGCTTTATCTACTGCTATAATGAAGCCACTTACTCCTCTCAGTTTTATGCTAGCCGATGTGATGTTTAGTGCAGAAGAGATTGAGCAATATTATAACAAACCGCTGATTTGCGAGTTCAAGTATGACGGGATAAGGGTACAGCTTCACAAATTTGGAGTCAAGGTCAAAATGTTCTCAAGGAAGCTCGAAGATGTTGCCAGCTCTTTTCCAGAGATTGTATCTGTTGTATCTACTGTGCCCTCTGAATTTATTTTGGATGGTGAAGTGCTTGCTTACAGAGCCGATAAGCCGCTTCATTTCCAAGAGTTGCAAAAGAGGCTCAGGAGAAAAGCAGTTACAGACAATCTGATGGCAGAGGTCCCAGTTGTATATGTCCCCTATGACATCATGTACCTTAACGGACAATCGCTCATTGACAGGCCACTTACAGAGCGCAAGAAATTACTATCACAGATTAGATTCAGGGAACCGATAATTGACCTTGGTTATAGAGTTGTGTCAACAGCTTCGGAGATTACCTGTGCATTTAAAGAAAGCAGAGATGCAGGGCATGAAGGATTGGTTGTAAAAGAGATTGAGTCTCAATATTACCCTGGCAAGCGTGGCAGGCATTGGACCAAACTAAAGCACGAGCTTGATACTATTGACGCCGTAATTGTCATTGCGGAGTATGGTCATGGTAAGCGTGCAGGAACACTGTCTGATTATACTTTCGCAGTTCGCAATGAATATGATAGTGGCTCGCTAAAAACAATAGGCAAAGCATATTCTGGTCTGACTGATGCAGAGATCGCCAAGATGACTGAGAAGCTGCGATCAATAACAATCAGAGATGAGGGATATAGACTAATCGTCAGACCCGAAATTGTCCTAGAGGTTGCGTTTGATAGCATACAAAAAAGCGATAGACATAACAGCGGGTTTGCGCTTCGCTTTCCTAGGATAAAATATATCCGAACAGACAAGACTGTGAGTGAGATTGATACCCTAGAAAAAGTGCAAAGGATCTATGGGCGCCAGTCGCATATCAAGAGTCGCTAATCTGCTATATATCGATATCTTTGCCATTTGTGTCCATATGACTACATCTACAGGATATTTTGGTAGCGCTAAGAAATAAAAAGATCAAAAGTATAATTTTGTAAGCAGTAAATTGCTAAAGACGGTTATTCTTACTAGCGCCATTGCAGTTGCACTGATAGCATATTTCTCACTCTCACTTTACGTTTTTCCTCAGTCATACCGATCGATAGAGGCTCAAAGACCTCAGGCGAATGTGACGGATGTAGTCTTGTCTGCACCGAGTATTACTCTAGGTCAGGCACTCACTATCTCTATTACTGGAACAAATAGTGGCGAAGATGCTGACATGCAATTTGTATCTGTAGGATTTCCAAACCTTACTACAACTGATAATATCAACGTAGTGACACACAACTTTGATCAGACGCCGATATTGATAGCACCCGGCGAGCTCTTGAGCTCTGAATATTCCGATACAGATTCTTCCGTATTGGCACAATACACATCAATTGAAGCTTTTAGCAGGCCATGGGAGACAGGCAAGACCTATAGTGCAGATATTGGGGTCATCCCAAAGACCGAAGGAAGGTTTGTGATCTTTGTCAAATCCGTAGCACTACCTCACACGTGGGAACGAGCACATTACCCTCAGGATGGCATACTCGATCAACAGAAAGAGTTTGTCGAAGCATACTCAGTACAAGTAACAAAGCCTTAATTATAGAATCTGATAAAAAAGGGTATTGAACTATTCCAGGTATCAAGAGTATCTTGAAGTATATGGTCTCAACCTTAAGCTCTTTGCAGGCTATGTGCTTGTGAGCCTTGGAATGCTGTTAGCTGCTGCAGGAGGCAGCTGGGATATCACTAACCACCTACTAAACAAGCCTGAAACGTTCTTTGCACCTCCTCATGTGGTGCTCTACTCAGGTGCGGCTTCTGCAGTGGTAGGTACAGTTCTGGTATTCTACGGTTCAAAATCAGGCAGCGTTCGTGCGGGCAAGGTGGTTTGGCCCGCGAAGATGGTTATGGTTGGAGTAGTAATGCTGATAAGCGCTGCTCCAGTGGACTTTGGATGGCACTCAGCATTTGGGCTTGACGGCCT
This sequence comes from Nitrososphaera sp., assembly GCA_036566425.1. GTDB lineage: Archaea > Thermoproteota > Nitrososphaeria > Nitrososphaerales > Nitrososphaeraceae > Nitrososphaera. The sequence continues at coordinate 3,497 of DATCWI010000050.1, read as the reverse complement.
ACTCAGTCCACCCCATTTTGTGCTTGTAAGCGGCATGATAATAGGCAGTACGGGTGCGCTTACAGGGTTGGCTCAGAGTAATAAAAGATTACCTTCTGTCCTGATTGTTATTGCGATATTGCCAATATGGCTTGCGTCATCAGGCATGATTGATATGTTTTCCTTGCCCTTCTCTGAGACTGACCACTTTAACTTTAATCCGCATCCAACTCTCGGAGTGATAGTTGCTACTCTCGCCTTTCCATTTCTGATATCTGCCTGCCTAATAGCCTCATCTGCCCTTGCAGGCAAGAGATTTGGTGTGCTCTCTATGGCTGGTGCTGCTTTTATCACAATAGGCCTATTGACTTCGATTATTCCAAACAGCGCACTTATCTCAACTATCCCCTTCTATGTATCAAGCATTATCCCGATTGTGACTGCAGATGTGTTGCTTACATTTTCCAGATCAAGGTTTTCCCTCTACGCTGCAGGGATAATTGTCAGTATTGTATTCTTTATGATGTACTATCCTTTGATAACGTATACCTACAATGAGGTATTTGGGAGGAAGGTTGTCTGGCCCAGCCTGATTCCGCAGATATACTTTGAGATGATACAAGATGTGTTTCTTGTTGTAGCTATACCGACAGCTGCAATGGGAATTCTTGGGGCCTTATTGATTGACAGACTAACTAGAAATAAAAAATATTATGATAGGTTACAACAATTCGCATAACAATATACTTTCGGCCCGTATCACATATTTCTCTCTGCTTGACATCAAGTTTTAGTCAACACATTGTATCTGTTGAGCAGCGACGGCCTCATTGCAATCTAAATATATTATCACAACTTGTTTGAATATCTCAAGCTAAAAATGAAAAGATTATTGCTGGGCTGATATGTCTTGTTCTTGCTTGCAGAATCAAGACGCGCCCTATAGGGTCCTGCAAAAAGGCAATTGTACCGCTACCTTTTATCTGAATGACTGCATAACAGGATTGAAGGAACACGTCAAAGACAAATCGGTTGATGTGGTTGTCACATCACCTCCTTATAATATCGGTACAAGCTATGGCTCATACAAGGATAAGCTCCCTCGTGAAAAGTATCTGGGATGGATAGAAGAGGTAGGCATTGTAATCAAACAGACCCTTAAAGAGGATGGCTCTTTTTTCCTAAATATAGGAAACAAGCCAAAAGACCCATGGATAGCGTGGGATGTAGCATATGCTCTTAGAAAGTACTTCGTTCTACAAAACGTCATCCACTGGATCAAATCAATAGCAATAAGCAAGACTCAAGTCGGTAACTATCCAAATATTGCTGGCGACATTGCAGTCGGCCACTTCAAGCCAATAGTGAGTAAGAGGTTCCTCAATGATTGTCATGAATATATCTTTCATTTTACAAAGTATGGAGACGTGCACCTTGACAAGCTAGCCGTTGGGGTATCATATCAAGATAAGACAAACATTAAGCGCTGGAAGGCTACTAACAAAGAAGATAAACGTGATAGAGGCAACACATGGTTCATACCTTATCAAACTATACAAAGTAGAAATAAGCAGCGTCCTCACCCTGCAACGTTTCCTGTCAATCTTCCAGATATGTGCATCCGGTTGCATGGCAGTGCAAAACTAGTCATAGACCCATTCATTGGGATCGGTTCTAGTGCAGTTGCGGCGATACGTCTTGGGACCTCATTTGTTGGATTTGAGGTCGATAAAGAATATCTTGATGCGGCGATAGATAGAATCACACAGATGTAATTAAGTATAACTATCCATCGCTGCCTGCGTCTCAAAGAGTAAAAAAATAATATTTGCAAAATTTTGCAATTTAAAATCAAAGAATATAATCAGTGTGTTTTCCCTCTATGTTTGTATGTGTATCTCTTCAAACCAAATCCATCATCTGCTTATCTGCAATGAATCTGGATCCTAATATGGCACCCCCTTCAATCTTTGATTTTTGAATGCTTCAATGTACCATTCAAATTCGTCTAAGAACTTTGTGATCCTCTTATTGTATTGTTCTTGAACTAATTTTCCTGTTTCATCAAAAGCCTCTCTTACTCTAGATACTGCAAAAGAAGAGGATATTGAAGGGGCTCCAAGTTCTGCAAATATTAGCCGCAGATGTTGAGCAGCATTAACTCCGCCAAAGCCCCATGCAGAATAAGAAACAATAGCAGAAGGTTTGAAAAAGTACTCTTCCAAGAAATAGTCTAAAGTATTTTTCATTGCTGCAGATGTGCTATGGTTATATTCAGGAGTCACCGCTAAATATCCCTCTGCGTTTTTGATTTTGTTTTGAAGATCTCTTAACTTGCTTGGTGGATTATCCATCTCCTTATACATTCTATCGAGCAATGGCAAATTCAATTCAAGAGGATCGATAAAATACACTATATGCCCCCTGGCGATCAATTTTCCCTCCATCCAACGTGCCACCTTGATACCTTGCCTGTTGCGTCTAACAGTTCCAACGAATAACGCTATTTGAGCCATATTCAGTATTTCATTAACTCAGTGCGCTTCAGATATTATAAATGCCTCAGAATTGTTCTTGACCTTCTGGGACCATAATTTAAGGAGAAGAGCATCTTTTGAAGGTTTTCTTCACATTAGTCTTCTTCCCTGCCGGTCTATTTCGCCAGTTCTGATACGGGTTGAAGAAATTTTCGAGCCATCCTCTGCTTTGACTAGTTCAACAGTAATTACCGTTACAGGTTTCACGCCAATTTTGGCACGCATCTCGTTGAGAACCTTACCTTTGGTTTGAGTCTCTGTGCTTGTCACTAGTGCTTCAACATCGCCCGTAGTTACTGCAGGACCAAAGTCACCATCCAGCTTCGCGATTTCGTAGTTGACAGCACCAAATTCTTTTTTGATCATATTCTTTAGGTTTGCAATCCTTGTCTCAAAATTGTGATTGAGATTTTTTCCTCTGCTGGCCGCTAAGTTGTCACTTGAAACTCCTATTATCACCTTTTTGCCAACCTGAAATGCTTTGGCAAGCAAAGCGATATGACCTATGTGTAATTCATCAAAGGTACCACCTGTTGCAACAATAAGATATTTTTCTTCCAATGCCAGCAGTAGAGAGTTACGTAACGAGCAATATTAATTGGGATATAGCTTGCCTAACCTTTTTTGAATATCTTGATTGCCTGAGGCGGACAAACGTTTTCACAGGCAATACAGAATATACAGTCTTTTTCTCTTATCATGAAAGCCTTTTTGTCAGATGCTGGGTGACTGGGCGTTTCAAGCCATTCGAATACATTGACAGGGCATGCTTCAATACATGCTCCGTCTGCAACGCAGATGTCAAAGTCATTTGCTACTTCTTGACCCCATATTCCTAATTGTCCTGGCGGGTCAATTGGCCCCCATACCTTAATTCCTTGATAGGTGCCAACCACCTGTCTTTTCTCTTTGAACTTGGCATCAATTGGACCTTCGGCTTTGCTGTAGCTTGTTCCTGTGCCAGTAAGTGAGATTGTGGTT
>DATCWI010000049.1:0-5840 GCA_036566425.1 Nitrososphaera sp. | reverse complement strand
ATTAGAGCCACTCAATATTCACGATAGGAAAAACTCAAAGTCACATAAATTAGATAGTGTTCTAAATGCGCTACGAGAGGTTGGGCTTGAGCCACCAGAAGAAATTGCGGATAGGCTCCCACATACACTCTCAGGAGGTCAAAGGCAAAGAGTGGCAACGGCACGGGCCCTGGTACTCCGGCCTTCACTAATCGTTGCTGATGAGCCAGTATCAATGTTGGACGTATCTGTTAGAGGTGAAATATTAGGACTTATGCACAGCCTAAGGCGTAAATTTAATATTTCCTACCTTTATATCACCCACGACTTATCTACTGCGCGATATATCGGAGACGATCTAGCTATTATGAAGTCTGGCAAAATAGTCGAGCTTGGTCCTATAGATAAGATTCTTTCAAATCCAGCGCACCCCTATACTAAAGCGCTAATAGATTCGATCCCGAAGTTAGAAAGCTAATGAATTTTTTTCATCTATTTAGAAATATATATTAAACTGGGTCAAATTGTGATATCGTTGCGAAAACTAGAGTATCACGTTTCAATTGTTTCTGTGGTCATGCTGCTCTTGTTTACTTCTGCGACATTTCAACTTCCTGCATTCTCACAGATGCAAGAAAAAGGTCCTTATATAGATCAGGCGAGATTTATCCATCGCACCGATGATAACCTTGCACTTGAAGATGTTAAATCAGGATCACTTGACATCCGTTTTTATCCAATTCCCACTGAAGCTGCAAATGATGCGAGAAACGATCCAAGGATAAAGATATACGATACAACAGCTGGCTCACTAGGATTCTTTGTAAATCCTGCTCCTTCAGCAGATCCGAACATTCTCAATCCCTTTCAATTCAAAGAGGTCCGTTACGCTTTAAACTACCTAATAGACCGAGATTTCATCGTTAATGAGATTCTCAAAGGCCAGGGTAGCTCCCTTATTAGTCCCTTCGGAATATATTCACCCGAATATCTGAACATTATCGACACAGTCGAGTCATTTGGTTTTAGGTATAATCCCTCAATTGCATCAAGCATGATTTCTGGAGCCATGACTGCTGCTGGTGCTACAAATAACAATGGCATATGGGAGTTCAATGGCAACCCTGTTGGCATTAAGATGCTCATAAGACAAGACGATGCAAAAAAACAATCAATGGGAGAGATGATGGCTTCGGAACTTGAAAAAATTGGCTTTAATGTCCAGAGAGAATACGGTGATTTGAACAAGGCAAACATTGTAGTATACGGCTCAGATCCCAAGAATTTGCAATGGCAAATATACACTGAAGAGACTGCTGGCACCGGTGCGTTTGTGAGGTATAATCCAATAATCCCAGCTTCAACGTATGCTCCTTGGTTGAGCAGAATGCCTGGATCTCAGAATCCGAGCTACTGGAACTATCAAAATGCCACCCTTGATGAGATTACCCAAAATATAGCATTCTTCAATTTCACATCCGAAGACGAAAGGAACCAGCTTGTAAATGATGCAATAAATTTAGGCATTCAAGAATCTGTAAGGATCTTTGTTGCACAAAAGACTGACCCCTATGTGTCTTCTATCAATGTACAGGGTTTGGTAAATGACTTTGGAGCAGGTATAACAAGCAAGTATTCTCTATTAAATGCAAGATCCGGTGATGGAAATAGTTCCCTTGACGTAGGAGTTAAGCAGATCCATCAAGGATCTTGGAACACAATAGCAGGTCTTCAGGATCTTTACAGCCGGAGTATTTATTTTCTGGTTTCAGACACTGACACCCTTAGACATCCTTATACTGGCGATGTGCTCCCCTTTCGCAGCCCCTGGACAGATATCACGACACAAGGCCCTCTGGGTAAACTAAATGTGCCAGCTGACACAATAAAATGGAATCAAACAATGCAGCAGTGGATCCCAGCGGGAGAAGGATCTACTGCCATGAGTAAGGTCACTTTTACTCCACTTTATTCAAAGTGGCACCATGGCATCCAAATGGATGTTTCTGACATGATGTATTCTGATTATTTTGCCTATGAGTGGGGCACTAATACCGGCTCAGGAGATCGAACAGTGGATCCGGAATATACACCCATAGCAAACGAAGCGCTCAAGCTTTCAAAGGGGTCGAGGTACATTGCACCTGATAGAATTGAATCTTACTTTGACATTTGGCATTACGATGACAAAGAGATTGCTGACGCTGGCGTATTCTTTGCAAATGAGCCATGGGAAATTATCGCTGCGTCTGAAAGAATTGTCATGGACGGTAGACTTGCTTATTCGAGAAGCGATGCTCAAACTAAAGGCATTGGATGGTACGACCCTATCATAAGAGATCATGCAGAACTTGTCAGGGCAGAACTTCAAAAGATGAAGGATGAGCAATTTGTGCCACCTCCGCTAAAAGATATAGTAACTGTCGAAGATGCTATCAGACGTTACGATGCGAGTATAAGCTGGATCGAAAACCATGGGCATGCGATAATTAGCAATGGTCCATTTTACCTTGACAACTTCAATGTAGCAGGTGGAACTATTACTATCAATGCATTCAGAGACTCCTCGTATCCATTTGAAGCTGGCCACTGGTCTCAGTATGAGACGCCCCTACTTGCTGAAATTACCAGTGTTGACGTACCGCGAATAGTAGCTATGGGACAGGATACTCCGATCAAGGTAAATGTTGAGCTAGCCGATCAGCCAAGCAGCAATGTGACTGTGGAATATTTTGTTTCAAACAAGGATGGAATAGTGGAAATAAGGGGAGAAGCCCGGCCTGAAGCCCCTGGCCAATTCAGTATTGATCTGACATCAGACATGACTGGGAAGTTATCTCCGGGGCCAAATCAGATCAGGATCTTCGCAACAAGTAACGAGGCTCTTCGACCTGACATTTACTCAGGCACTATTCTTGCTGCTCCAGGCGCACTCGGCTCCAGCCAGAGTACTAATGATAACAATCAGACGAGCAGCGATCAACCCTCATTGAATTCTGCACAGTAGACGATGGCCGCATGAGAGCGCTCTTTATTTGTATATTATTGATGCTTTCCACTCCGTTGGCCACTAGCGATTGTGACTATGGTTCCGGATAGTAACATGCAAATTCGTCGCAACAAGCAAGAACTTAGTTTCTGTAGTATGATGGATTATTTTTCGACAAGGATAAGTCTTTATCATCGCCATAACAGCATTTATAATAGACCTACATATACCTCAGCAGCGGCAACTGGTAGAAAAATATAACTGGCAAGAAGGTGATTGACTGTAGTTGGGAGACTTTGGCCGCTTTGTTGTAAAACGCTCATTGAACATTGTCATAGTGCTGCTTTCTACCTTGATACTAACTTTGGCACTGCTTGGATCTACTATGGATAAGATATTACTTGATGCAACGAGGTCCGCTGTTGTAGAGGAAACAAATCGTAGTAATATTAAGTTCCAAAATATTGAGGAGCGCCAGAACTACATAAACCAAAGGATTGATCTTCAAATCAAGGCAGTCGGGCTTGACCAGCCGTGGTATTCTCCAAATCGGTTTACAAACACTGTATTGAAAGTAATGGTGCTAGATCTGGGAGAGTCTAATTATCTTACAAGCGAAAGCGGTTCAGCAAACGTGCGTGACATAATCTTGGAAAAGGTACCAAAGACAATATTGCTTTTCACTACTTCAACTCTGATTATTACAATAATCGGCCTTTACCTTGGCGCTTTTGTGGCTAATCGCGCGCACTCCGTATGGGACAAAACCAACTCTGCTTTTGCAGTATTTAGCAGTAGTTTTCCCACTTGGTGGATCGGAATGCTTATGATCTTCGTTTTTGCATTTACCTACCATATTTTTCCTGCAAGGGCCACACCTCTTACCTCGCCATCCGATCCAGGATATATACTGGATTTGCTTTATCATATGCTTTTGCCTCTTATCACAATAGTGATAGTTGGCTTTGGCGCATGGGCATATATTGTACGTTATTTTGTAATTGGAATCTTGGGAGAAGACTATATCATGGCCAAGAGGGCGGCTGGAATACCACAAAAGAAGATCCTGTATTCTCATGCCCTAAAGAATGCTGCACCACCGATCATTACTGTCGTGGCATTGAGCCTTGCTAGCTCATTTGGCGGTGCCATTATTGTAGAAGCAACCTTTGGCTGGGACGGGATAGGGAGCCTGTATTACCAGGCAATAGGGTTCTTGGACATACCAGTCATAGTTGGATTGACGTATATATCCACACTCATTTTCGTCTTCACAATATTTGTCACTGACGTAGTCTATGCGTATTTTGATCCAAGGGTGAGGATCAGCTGACAGATCCCCTAACAGCTCATTCTACGTCAGATATTTTCAAGGGATTTAAGCGGTCCAAGAGCGGGCTCGCAGGTGTTGCGATATTACTTGGGCTTATCATGATAACGATTTATGCAGTCGCAGCTATTCCGCTTGAATCCTTTGCACAATGGAATAACCCAAACTTTTGGATCAACCATCCCCAGTCAGCCATGCCTGTATGGGTAAACATTCTAGGACTAAATATGCCAGAGCATTTGATTATGACTTCTAAGGATGCTGATAAGTCCAGTTTTTTGGAAGATGGAGTACGCCTCGAGACCCATTCTTACACTCTCAATTACGACTACGATTCTTATCCAACAGATTTAATGGTTATGTATACCGCCAGGTACGGGAGTATTCAACCAGCAGTTCAGATCGATGTGATTAGACCAGATGGTAATGAATTCTCGATTTATTTTGCATCTCTTCCTCCGTCTCAGAATGAGAGCAATGAATTCTCCGCCAGAATATTCTCTACGGATTCGCTTATCGCAGACAGCCTTGCTGAATACAGCGATCTTTTTGCATATACAATAGATCCCACTAGTCCAGAAGTTATGATTTTTTCGAACACAGAAGAAAGTAAAGTGCTAAAAGGGACATATGTCATCCGCAACACGTTCTATCTGTTTGATCCAAGCGATACCGTTGTCGATTCAGGAGTAATCTTAGGTGGCAAAGTATATGGTATTATCGGTACAGACGACTTGCGCAGGGATCTGGCGGTTGGCCTCTTATGGGGTGCACCAGTTGCGCTCTTTATCGGCCTTACTGTATCAGTAGCAGCAGTGTTCATCGGCCTGATATATGGTGTTGTGGCTGGTTACAAGGGTAATCGTACCGATGAGGGTTTAATGCGCATAAACGATGTATTTTATTCTCTCCCCACTCTTCCCCTTCTCGTGATTTTGTCAGTAACAGTAGGACGTAGCATATTTTTGATAACGGGTTTTCTGGTGATATTTGGCTGGGTAGGTATGGCAAAGATTAGTAGAAGTATTGCACTCCAGATAAAAAGCCTTCAGTATATAGAAGCAGCAAGACTTATGGGCCAATCTGATACAAAGATAATTTTCAAACACATAATTCCGCAGCTACTACCACTGACTTTTGCCAGCATTGCGATAGCCGTTCCAGCCGCAATTCTAGGGGAAGCCGCTCTTTCTTTTTTAGGTCTCGGGGATCCCTCCATCCCAACCTGGGGCCAGATCTTGCATGATGCTTACGCTGCTGGGGCTATATCGAGGGGCCTTTGGTGGTGGATAGTGCCACCTGGTATGATGATAGCAATAACCGGCCTTGCGTTCGTGCTTATCGGAAATGCGCTTGATAATATAGTGAACGTTAGAGCTCGGAGGATGTGACATCATTGAATGGATGCCTCAGGATCTCATAATCTTCATCATCAGTTGTGTGATGTATATTTCTATACATGTATTTAACGCACATACATAATACATGCATACATAATACATGCATACATGCATACACACTATTTTTTTGTCAGACGGCTCT
>DATCWI010000038.1:0-2133 GCA_036566425.1 Nitrososphaera sp. | reverse complement strand
CGTCCTTTTGCTTCGGGTTGTTGTATTTGCTTTAAGACTGGCGTCATTATCCTTGACAAATTTTGATAGACTGCGAACGATTTCCTTTGCTTCCTTCAAATCTATGGTTATTCTCTGCTCGCCCTTTTCTAGCTCCAACGTGATGGATGGATTTATCCTGACCATACCAGATAACTACTCTAGATATAAAAATATCTAGCTATATAACTATATAGAGGAAAAGAAAAAGAGAATCAAAAGTTCTGACCGTGACTGCGAGTCCCTCTGGGTTCGTAGTTTTTATGAAAATCAGGTTGGCTGGACACTAGTAATTTGAAGGGAGATGATCGTGATACACAATTCCTTCGTAAAAGGTCGTTTTCCAGCCTGAACAGCCTGCGCAAGTTCAGGAGCGGCTACGACGGCAGGACATATATCAAGTTTGGCTGGCATGATTTGACGAAACCACAAAAGTTTGACGTGCTTGTACAGTATGCGGCGGTCGATTCAGTAGAATTTGCAAGGATAGACGATGCCAGCATATGTTCTTCTTAGGTCAGGCCTGACACGCTTGTTGACCAGAGAGAAAAGAACATGAAAAATCCGGCGACTGCAAAATACGTTTACGGCATTTTTTGGGATGACAGGGCTGCTGCCAATGGCGGCGGCGAATATGATACTGCTTTTCTAGCAGGCGGCTATAATAAGACTGCCTATCATATTAGCGAAGCGCACGCGCACCAACAGCCGCAGCATGAATTCGGCAGGGTTGGCATAAACGGCGAGCGAGTGTATGCTCTTCATCATAATGATTTGGGGGCAATTGTAAGCAACATGTCCTTGCAGGAGGCGAAAAGAATCAGGAATAGCATTGATGCAGGCGGCGACAGCAAAAGTAACATAGACTTGATCCTCTCGCATCAGAGAGCAGTAGAGACAACAAGGTCGCTGGGCTTGGTAGTATTGCCTGTAAGGTTTGGCTCTATTTTGACGCACGAGAATGTAAAGAAGCTTCTGACGTAGCAATACAATCGCCTCAAGATGAAGGCATTCGGGTTCAATGGCAAAGATGAATATGGAATTAGATTGTTACTTGGAGAGAAAACAGAGGAGAAGATAATTAGAGAGAATGTAGAGCACATGCCGGATATCCAGAGGCTCAGGGCAGACATATTATCGCAGAAATCATCTGGCCGGCAAGGCACGGCATATTTTGCCAGCTTGAGACTAAATGACATGATCAAGAATAAGACGCTCAAAGATATAGACGAATTGGCAGGGAGGATTCATCAAAAGGTCATGTCTGTTGCAGAGGCAACATCTGCATTGAGCAAGGATACATCTCAGACTATTTTTAATAGAGCATACCTTGTCAAAAGATCTAGGGTGCAGGATCTTAATCGTGTAATAGATGACATCAATAGCAATTATAGTTCCAAATATGATTTGGTACTGCATACAAGCGGCCCTTGGGCGCCATACTCTTTCTGTGCGGATGATCCTCTCTTGTCGTCATTTACCAAGTCACAGCTAGCAACAACGGCTGACGATCCAAGACGACATCATGGTAGTAGCGGTAGTGGTAGAAGATCATTGAAGGAAAAAGTAGGAGGATCGGTTGCGTCATGATAATCGAATTAATGATACTGCAATTGACACTTGATGGAATCATGGCTCATTACAATGAGAATGTTCAAAGGCAGCAAACTCAGAGGAAAATAGGTCTTCTGAAACTTAGACTGGCCAAACTAGTTCACGATTATCAATCAGGAAAGATCAGTCCTGAAGAGTATGAAAAATTAGAAGCTGATATCCGGTCTGCTGTAACTACTACTACTACTGCTGCTGCCACCGCCACTACACGGGCAAATAAAAGAATAAGAAAAACATCGCCGTCTTCTGCTGCTAATTCAGCATGAGAAGGAAGGTTTGGGACATTACTGGCGTTAAACGCTCACGTGTAACTTATAATAACAATGTATTTCACTTTACATAGCAAGATGCCTATCGACGCAGACTTTCCAAGGAACCATCAGGCAATAGGCAAGCACCAGCATTCAGACGGGGAGCATTTCCACTTTGTGTGGGGTCCGGGGACTCTCAAAGAAGCTACCGAGAATGAAGAGGTCAAGTCCGCATACCAGGCGAGGGGAG
>DATCWI010000081.1:0-12787 GCA_036566425.1 Nitrososphaera sp. | reverse complement strand
TCCTCCTTCATCAGCTGCTTCTCCTCCTTCATCAGCTGCTTCTCCTCCTTCATTCATCAACGCTGTCTCTGCTGCATCTCCGGAACCTACTATCTCTCTTATCGATAACTTTTTGAATTCAAATTGTGAATCGTCTACTCTAAATCCGCCCCGGGTGCCTTCATCAATTGTCTCATCACCGTCTCTATCACAGTCGCTACCAGCGACTTCCCAGTCGCCCTCGTCTACATACACTGTTGCTTTCTGCCAGTCATTCGTCTCATCTCCATCATCCACCCATAGCTCTAGTTTGACGTCTCCGCCGTCCAGATTGTAGGCTATCATCTTGATGCCTACCCATCTATCATTGAGATCTCCTACTACACCCTGTCGTACTGCAGTTCTATCAGTATAGCCGCCATGATGAAATAATTTTTTCTTAAAATATGCATCACCGTTAGCACTAAGCATTCCATAGTAACCATAGGCACCACACCCTCCGTCCTCATTGTATGTAGGTCCCTGCCTTGCAATTAAGGTAAATTGATCGTTTCCCTCATCAAGCTTAAAGTAACCCGTCATCTCTACATTCTTCCATTCGCCGTCTGGAGAGTTGGCATGGAGCCTTACCCCATGTTTTTCGGTGCCTGTCTCTGCGTCCAACGCAAATGAATCTGAATCTTCTTCTTCTAATTCGATATTATTAGCCGATGTCATTAGAAAATTGTCGTCCGCTTCTGGTTGTTCATTGTTTAAAAACCAGACTGGGCCCTCATCAGCAGTGGGATAAAGTTCTTCTATTCCGAATTTGTCTGGATCTGCAAAAACATCTTGTGTAAACGTAGTTAGAAATGGAATGGACACCAACATTGCAGCCATTCCTGCCAGAAGAAACTTGTTAGAGAAATCTGAGGGAAACACCGATGATCGCATCGCAGCGCAAGCATGAGACAGACATCATATTTTATGTCTTGCGGAGGCTTCTTCAGAACTGTATAATGCAAGTTGGAGATAAATGATGCTACGGTAATTGATTTCAGAAGATCTTCTCTGTATTATACGCGATTAATCGTCCCTATAAGATATTTTTTCATAAGGATAATAGGATCTTAACTATTAGCATTTGTCTTTAGACGACACTAACCTTCTGGCCTGAAAAGTGAGAAGGGTTTTCTTATGCATAGTAGTGAGAGCACTGATAGTACGTTACTCTTCAGTATCGTCTCTCAACATATCTCCCCGATACTAACGCATTTATGGGATACGAGAGTAACAACGAGGAGCAAAATAGTAAATGAACTATTCCATATTATTGGATGTTGTCGGGCTCGAACAAAAGCACCTAGACTCTGGCCTATTGCCAAACATCGCCAAGGTTACTGAAAACGGGGAGGTAGCAAAACTTGAACCTACATTTCCTGCCGTGACATCGACTGTTCAGTCCAGTATACTCTCTGGGAAATATCCTAGAGAGCACGGAGTAATCGCAAATGGACTGTATGACCGGAGCACTTTCAACGTCTCGTTTTGGGAGCAATCCAGTTCACTTGTCCTGGCTCAAAGAGTGTGGGATAGCGTCAAGCAAAAAAGCTCAATGAAAACTGCTGTGCTCTTTTGGCAAAACACTATGTATGCCAATTCCGACATTGTGGTGACACCACGGCCAATTCACCTGGATGATAAAATGGTTATGTGGTGTTATTCTAAGCCGGTTGGCTATTACGAAAAATTGAAGGAGAAGTTTGGTGAATTCAACCTTGCAAGCTACTGGGGACCGCTTGCATCACCCAAGTCAAGCGAATGGATAGCAAATGCTGCTGAGTATACTTTAGAAAGCGAGAGACCTAATTTTCTTTTTGTATACATTCCGCACGCAGATTACTCTGCTCAGAGGTTTGGGAGAGGAGGGGTGCAAGTCCGAGAAGATCTGAAAAAAGCGGATGATATGGTTGGCAGACTTGTGCAAAAGGTAACAACTCTGGGAATACGGGACGAAACACAATTTGTTATTTTATCCGAGTATGCATTTAATGATGTCAACGGTGCGGTACCTCTCAATCTTGTTCTTCGAGACGCTGGATTGCTCTCCATTCGTACGATTCAGGAAAAAGAGTATCTTGATTTTGAATATAGCAAGGCGTTTGCGATGGTTGACCATCAGGTAGCCCACATATACATTAAGAACGGCTATGAAAAAGAGACGAGGTCGCTGTTGGAAACAACTGCTGGAGTAGACATGATCTTGGATAGCGACGGGAAGAAGGATTTAGCAATAGATCATGAACGTAGTGGCGAGCTGATCGCCGTTGCTGCGAAAGACAAATGGTTCAGTTACTATTGGTGGTATGATGAAGGAAAGGCACCGGACTTTGCCCGCAAGGTGGATATACACAGAAAGCCAGGATATGACCCTGTCGAATTGTTTATCGACCCAAAAACAAAGTCTATTCCATTTGATACAAGCTTGGTCAAAGGATCTCACGGAAGGCCCGTTGACTTGCAAACAGATGAAGGACTTGCATTCTATGCTTCAAGCAAAAGGCATGGCATCGTAGCTGAGTCAGGTTCTGCAAGATGCGTCGACATAATTAAATGCCTTATTGATGGCCAATGAGATACGCCATAACACTTGCGTCTTTTAGAAATATAGAGCCGATAGAAGACACATTGGCTACTTTGGTAAGACAGGGTTATGATGCAATGGAAATGTATGGAGAGCCTGGCGAAGTAGATGCAAAGAAATTGCTTGATTCACTGGAATCCTATGGATTGCCTGTCTGTGGCGTGACTGGTATGTGGGGCTCGATAAGTAAGAATGGTTGGAAGCGTAGACTTCTGAGCAGTGATCCTGCGATAGTACAAGCTTCTGAACAATATGTCATTGATTGTCTTCAGTTGTGCAACATTATTGGAGGCCACGAGATGAATATTTGTCTCTTTGCAGACGATACACGAGGCCTTGACAAGACTCACAGGATTATTCCTTTAAATGAAAAGGAGATATTTGTATCTAAGGCTGTTCCGTTAATGAGGCGTCTTGTTAGAAGAGCTGCAGATTATGGAATCGAACTACTGCTTGAGCCTCTAAACCGCTACAGTACTCCATATTGCGCTACTGTAAAAGATGCTCTTGCGATAGCGAACCAAGTGGAATCCCTTGGCGTGTTGCTTGACACATTCCACATGAATATTGAAGAAGATTCTTTTAGAGACGCAATAGAAAGCTCGAGCATGATTTTGCGGCACCTGCATTTTGCTGATAACAATCGAAAAATGCCAGGGTATGCTCATATTGATTTTTCTTCGATCATAGAAAGCCTAAATGAAATTGGCTACGACAACTATATCAGCTTTGAACCCAACATTGCTGATAAGAATTATGAACATGTAATTAAACATGGACTTGATTTTATTAAAGAAATAGTAGATTACAAAACAAAAAGGCATCCTAATTAGCCGGAACTTTTTTGCTATATTGAATTTTAACCATCCGACAGACCCCTGACGCGGTTTTTGATCTCATCTTTTTCTGACTTCATATGCTCCCTTAAGGAATCCACTGTATCAAACGACTGCCCGCATTCATTGCACCTAATCAATTCACTTGAAGGCACAGAGTACCATAGACTACAAGATTTAAAAAACCTGCAGTCGGAGGGCACAGGATATAGATAGATATATTTTACCAGCTCCTTGAATATCTCTCTCCATAGGTGTAGATATCACGGACATCGAACACACGATTATATACCCTCTTTTTGATTGGGAGCTCTTAAATTTCGACACTTCACAGTAGCAGCATTGCTTCAGCAATACTTACTTCAAAGTGGGACAGAAATAGCAGTAATAGCGGCTTCAGTGATAATTGGTCTACTCGTACTTTGGGTAATTCTTTCAATACCCGTGTGGATAGCGGCTAAGATCCTTACAGCTGGAAGAGTTAAATTTACTCGAGCCATGTTGGTGACCGCACTTGGTCCCCTTATTTACGCTATTATATTCTTCGTATCTGCCGCTTTACTGGCAGCGATAGTTGGAGATCCGACTGTGCCCGTTATAATAGGATTCATTGTAGCGTTCATTGCTTGGATAGGCGTTTTCAAAAAGGGATTTGATACTGGATGGCTAAGAGCGCTTGGAATAGCTATCCTTGCAATCATAGTGTTTGCAGTAATTGGGTTAATAATCACTTTCTTAATACAGTTAGTAGTTCCTGAGGCTCCTCCCATAACACCAATACCGCCGATCCCGCTCCAGCAAGTCTAGACCTCCATGCGGTAATTGAATTCTCGTTCAGCCCATTCGACAAGGGCGAGCAGATCCTTGGCCACATAGTCCGAACTCTCTTGTGCAACAGGTTGTATTTCATCAGTAGCGATTACAGCAATGCGCAGCTCTCCCTTAATTTTTCCCCTCAACTGCTTTGCAGTAGACGAGAGGAACCTAAGTGAACCTTCCCCGGACGAAAAAATACAGACAAGCATTAGACCATGCTTACTACTCCATAAACGCAATAAATAGCGCTGAAAATCTATATCAAAAAAAGGGTCAATTTGTTTGCCAACGTCGCCGATATATATTGAATCCCAACCGCAAGCCAAGAGTGCTACAGACGCAGTTTTAGCCATATGGGTTTTATCTTCTGAGCCTGCTACACATACGACTTGAGCGTGCGCCTTTTGTTCTGCTGGTCTGACATTGAACTTGATAAGATCAATAAGCTCCATCATCAAATTTAACAGAAATACCCTTTCTGTCTTATCGAGTCTCCCTCTACTGTATAGCTCGCCTATAGTGTTGACTGCAGGCACTATAACATCTGTCAGAACTCTTACTTGGTCGACACTTGAGTTCATGACACTTAGCAAAATTCTTCGAGCATGATCCTCGTCACCAGCCAGAATTGAGCTGATGACCTTTTGTTGAACTTGAATGTAGTTAATTGGAAATTCGATATCGTCAACTCCTATTTGTGCAAACCATATGTTTACATTGCCTATCTTTTTCTTTTTGAGAAGACCCATTGCATGCATGACATCAAGATATTTCGTAACTGTCATTCTGTTGATACCAATCCTGTCTGCTAGTTCAACACCTGATAGCCCCGTGCCTCCAGCGCTTTGCAAAACGTCAATTATCTTGCGCCTAATCTCGTCAAGTGTATAGCGCCGGTACATAACTTATCTGATCTTATGCAAAATAAAACCCTTTTTACCGATGCCTTTTCTTCGCCATCCTCCTCGAATTTGATATCAAATCAGTAAGAGCATTGAACGCTTTTCCAACTTGCTCCATCTTCACAAGAACTATCGTATCAGTGTAACAACTAACGGTATCTTCGATGTTTATATGTCTCCTAGCAAGTTGGTTATAGAAGGCAATTGCGCATCCTGGAGTCTTGATAATATCTTCTGGGCTATGCACAATGATAGCTGCTAGGCTATTTTCGATTTCAAGGATATCGTCGTGGGCAAACATCCCTTTGACATCTTGAAGCAAAAGATCATCAAAGACAAGTGTGATTGACATTATGCTCTCTGATATGCTGATAAAATTACCCGTACTCTGGATCATGGCTTTAGCAACCTTTTCGATTGTCTTTTTGCTCTTCTTGGCTGAGACCTTTGCTACATCTGTGTTGACAGTTATGGTGCTAGCTGCTAATATTGCTGCTATAGGCTTTTGCTGTACATTATAATCATGCTTTGACCGCTTTAATGCGGTGATGATGCTTTCTATACTGGTATCTCTCTCGAGCATATGGTCTATTTGTGGCCTGATGATGCGCGCAAGAGCACTGATATTACAGTAATCACGCTGGAGTGAGTCCTGAAATGAGAGATCGTTACTGATCGTCTCTCTAACAGCCTCAGTAATTGATTTTTGATTGCTGGCCAGCATGGGTCAATAACACCTTAATTTAGGTCGTTCCTGACCAAAAAATATAAATGTAATGGTCGAAACGCAGACCCATGTAATTGGGCAACAATGGCAAGGTTGTTTTGGCTTACTCGGGCGGACTAGACACTTCGGTTTGTATAAGATATCTTCAGACACTTCACAAGCTGGATGTCATAACGGTTACTGTTGACTGCGGTCAGCACGATAACTTCAATGAAATAGAAAGAAAGGCGCAAGCAATAGGCGCGATAAAGCATGTTCACATTGATGCCCGTGAAGAGTTTGCCAGCAATTTTGTGGTGCCAAGCATAAAGGCTAACGGCCTGTATCAAGGCAAATATCCACTCGCAACTGCTCTTGCTCGTCCTCTGATTGCTACAAAAGCAGTCGAAGTTGCAAACAAAGAAGGTGCAGCTGCAGTAGCGCATGGATGCACAGGTAAGGGCAACGACCAGATTAGGTTCGACGTTACAATGCGTGCACTTAACCCAAACCTTAGAATCATCGCTCCAATACGTGACCTCAATCTGACAAGAGACCTTGAAATATCTTTTGCAAGAGAGCAAAACATACCAATAAGCTCAGAGGCAAAGAAATACAGCATTGACATCAACCTTTGGGGAAGAGCTGTAGAAGGCGGTAAAATAGAGGATGCCGACTTTGAACCGCCTGAAGAGGCTTTTGAATTTATTAATTTTCAGAACGAAAGGGCCGGTTATATGGAAATAGAATTTGACCAAGGCGTGCCAATGGCTGTAGACGGTGTAGATATGGCTATCGCTGACCTGATCGGATACATTAATGATAAGGCTGGAGGGCATGGCGTTGGAATTGTCGACCACATTGAAGACCGTGTAGTAGGAATCAAGTCTCGAGAAGTATATGAGGCCCCAGCAGCTGTGGCAATAATTGAGGCTCACAAAGACCTAGAAAAAATGGTACTCACCAAGCACGAGCTTGCTTTCAAGCAGATAGTTGACACTCAGTGGAGCTGGCTTGCATACTCTGGTCTATGGCAGGATCCTCTACGAGCAGACTTGGATAGATTTATAGATGCGACACAAAATCGTGTTTCAGGAAAAGTTAGAGTAAAAATGGAAAAGGGATCGCTTAGAGTAGTTGGCAGAGAATCAGAATATTCTTTATACAGAAACGATCTGGCAACATATGCCACAGGTTCAACCTTTGACCAGAGTCTTGCTAAGGGGTTCGTGGAGCTGTGGGGATTGCAGTCAGTTATTGCAAACTCCTTGATTACAGGGGTATCTACGGATAGAAAAAATAAAAAGGAGGTAGAAAATGAAATCAAAAGTTGAATGCCAAGAATGCGGAGCCGAGATTGGCGTTCCAGAGGATGCAGTCGTTGGCGAAATCATAACTTGCCCCGATTGTGGTGGGGAGTATGAGATAACCTCAAAGGTAGACGGCAACCTGGAGGTGAAGCCCGCTGAAAGAGTAGGCGAAGACTGGGGACAATAATGGTTGAGGTGAGCATCCTATGCGACAAAGTTCGCTTTGAGGAGAAGTCGCTCTATGAGAAAGCACAGAATAAAGGTATTAAATCTGAGATAGTAGACGCAAAGACAGTTAGCGTTGGCACATATAGTAAGAAAAAGGATTTCTATCTAGGAGATGTAATCCTGCAGAGATGCGTAAGCTATTACCGCGGTCTTTACCTTACTTCTTGCCTTGAGTTTCTTGGCTTTAAAGTAATAAATAGATTTGACGTGGGCCAGATTTGCGGAAATAAGCTTATTACATCAATTAAGCTTGAACAGAGTAAAATACCAACCCCAAAGACACAGTTTGCATTTAGTGCTGAATCTGGGCTTGAAAGCATCAGGAAGAGCGGATTTCCTCTGGTTTTGAAACCGATTGTTGGATCCTGGGGACGCGGTATTTATCCACTCCGAGACCTTGAGACAGCTAGCATGATAATAGAAATGAGGGAGGAGGATGACAGTCCTCTTTCGCGCATCTATTACATCCAAGAGATGGTTGACAGGCCGCCACGTGATATACGCTGCATTGTGATTGGCGACCAAGCCATCACTGCAATTTATCGCTACTCCTCAGAATCAGAATGGCGAACAAATGTTGCTCGCGGAGGCATAGTAGAGCTTGCACAGATAACAAAAGAGATGGAGGATCTGGCCCTAAAAGCAGCTAAAGCTGTAGGAGGTGGCATCTTAGGCGTGGATATGATGGAAGACAAGAACCGGGGATTAGTTGTTCATGAAGTAAATAATACAGTAGAGTTTCGCGGCGCTGCCAGTGTCTCAAAGGTGGATATCCCCGGTGAAATTATAAACTACGCAATCAAGGTGGCAAGGCGCTAATGACCAAATCTGGTCAAGCCTGACCTTATCATGGTTAGTGCAGACCAAAAAATATAAATGAGGATTTTTAAAGCGAACAATTAAAAGAAATGCGTTTTAGGAAAGGAATATCTCAGAAATGAAAGTAGGAGTTGTTGGTGCTTCCGGGTATGTGGGAGGAGAACTGCTACGGCTCCTTGTCGCTCATCCAAAGATAGAGCTTAGTATGGTTACATCAAGGCAGAAGGCAGGAGAATACGTCCATCGTGTTCACCCAAATTTGAAGGGTTTTGTTGACATTACATTCTCTCCCATGGACATGGAAAAACTGGCGAATAGTTGCGATGTTGTATTTACATCGGTTCCCCATGGCAAGGCAAACAAGATAGTCAAGGAGCTCTATGATAGAGGAATGAGGATAATAGATCTCTCAGCAGACTTTAGGCTCAAAAATCCCAAGGATTATGTGAAGTGGTATGGCTGGGAGCATCCTTTTCCTGAAATGCTGAGCAAGTCAGTATACGGAGTTCCGGAGCTTCACAGGGAAGAAATCAAAAAGGCACAGCTGGTCTCCTGCCCCGGTTGCATGGCAGTAACATCGCTTCTTGCACTTACACCACTCATTCAAAATAACCTAATAGATACTGACCACGTTGTAG
This sequence comes from Nitrososphaera sp., assembly GCA_036566425.1. Lineage (GTDB taxonomy): Archaea > Thermoproteota > Nitrososphaeria > Nitrososphaerales > Nitrososphaeraceae > Nitrososphaera. The sequence continues at coordinate 3,930 of DATCWI010000081.1, read as the reverse complement.
TAGACAGCAAAATTGGATCCTCTGGAGCAGGCCAGAAGGCAAATGCAGGAACCCATCATGCGATGCGCTATGGTGTAGTCAGACCCTACAAACCTGCAAAACACAGACACACCGGTGAGATCGAGCAAGAGCTTTCGCTCATTGCAAAAAAGCAAATTAAAGTCAGTATGAGTCCCCACGCAGTGAATATTGTCAGAGGTATACTCACTACAAACCACACATTCCTAAAGAGACCTGTGGAAGAGCTGGAGCTATGGAAAATGTATCGTAATGCTTACAAACAGGAGCCCTTCGTAAGGTTGATTCGTGACAAGAAGGGCCTCTATAAGTTTCCTGATCCTAAATTTGTTGTAGGCTCAAACTTTTGCGACGTAGGTTTCGATATAGATGAATACAATCAGAGAATAGTAGCGCTTTCTGCCTCTGACAATTTAATGAAAGGTGCTGCTGGCTCTGCAATACAGAATATGAATGTGATGTTTGGATATAATGAAAACGAAGGACTGATGTATACTCCATTGACACCAGTATGATAGTCATAAAAATAGGCGGAAGTGTAGTAGATGGGCTTCATTCCTCTGCCCTTGCAGATATAATGTCTATAGCCGAAAAATACAAGCTCGTTTTTGTACATGGTGGAGGTAAAGAAGTTACCTCTACTGCAACTAAGCTTGGAAAGGAACAAAAGTTCATTATGTCGCCTGGTGGTGTACGCAGCCGTTATACTGACAAAGAAACTGCTGAGATTTATACGATGGTCATGTCTGGAAAACTGAACAAGGCAATAGTCCAGATGTTGCTGCGTAACGGTATCAATGCTGTAGGAATTGCTGGAATAGATGCAGGCATATTAAAAGCGGAGAGAAAGAAGAAGCTTCTGATCATTAATGAAAAAGGAAGGAAAATGGTAATTGAAGGCGGATACACCGGCAAGATCACTTCAGTTGATGCCAGTCTGATAAGTAATCTGGTCAGAAGTGGATATACGCCTGTTATTTCTCCGATCGCATTAAGCGAAGACTTTGATTTTCTCAATGTAGATGGCGATAGAGCAGCGGCAAATGTTGCAGGGAGCATCAAGGCAGAGAAAGTTATCTTTGTTACAGATGTAAATGGCCTGATGTTAGATGGAAAACTTGTCAATTCGATGACTCTGAATGAAGCAAAAAGCGCACTGCCAAAGATAGGGTCAGGCATGGACAAGAAAGTGCTTGCATGTATCGAGGCACTTGAAATGGGAGTCAAAGAGGCCATCATATCTTCTGGGCAAGTTGAAAACCCATTGTCTAGAGCTGTGGCTCACAGAGAATGTACGGTGATTGGTTTACATTGAATGACGAAGACCGATACTTGGCTACTCTTTACCAGAGATTTCCCGTAAACATCGCTAGGGGTAAGGGTGCAAAGGTGTGGGATAATGCAGGAAAGGAATACATCGACTGTATGGGGGGTTATGGGGTTGCTCTGGTTGGGCATTGCAACGACAGAGTGGTAGATGCAATCAAAAGGCAGGCAGAACTACTCATCACGGCCCATATGTCAACATACAATGATACTCGATTAAGGTTCATGGAAAAGATAGCATCGGTGGCGCCCACCTCTTTGAACAAGATATTCTTCGCAAACAGTGGTGCCGAATCTGTCGAAGCCGCACTTAAATTTGCAAGGAAATGTAGCGGCAAGCATGGTGTGATAGCAATGAACGGTGCATACCATGGCAAAACGTTTGGCGCACTTTCTGTGACATACAACGAAAAATACAGAAAGTCTTTCATGCCTCTGCTGGATGGTGTTAAGTTTGTTCCTTATAGCGATCCGTCATTGCTGGAAGAAGCAATAGATGATACAATTGGAACTGTGATTCTTGAACCCATTCAGGGTGAGACGGGCATTATTGTTCCCCCAGATAACCTTCTCCCAAAAATAAGAGAGATCTGCGATCAGCGTAACCTTGTACTTATATTTGATGAAATTCAATCTGGGCTTGGGAGGACTGGAAAGATGTGGGCAGGTCAAAACTGGAACACGACTCCTGATATTATGTGCCTTGCAAAGGGCATAGCAGGTGGAATACCTATGGGCCTTGTTCTAGCTAAGCAAGAGATAATGGATTCAATGAAGCTTGGGGAGCATTCTTCTACATTTGGTGGAAGCCCTATAGCATGTGCAGCAGGCATAGCCACGATGGAAGCATTAATCGACGACAAACTGGTTGAGAACGCTGCACAGATGGGTTTGCGATTCAGAGAAGGACTCGACCGATTAAAGGAGAAACACAAGATAATTCGAGAGGTAAGAGGCATAGGCATGATGATAGGAGTTGAACTTCGCTTTGACGTCAAGGATATACTCTTTGACGGAATCCGCCGTGGATTGTTGCTACTCTACTCTGGAAGAAATATTTTACGATTGCTTCCGCCACTTGTTATGAACGAAGTGACGATTTCCCGCGTAGTTGATATAATGGATATTATATTAACTGAGGAGGAAAAGAGAAGAAATGTCAGCAAATACGGATGAGATTGATGAAAAGATCTTACGCATTCTGCAGGAGGACTCGCGCAGGGCATTTGTAGATATCGCCAATGAGATTGGTCTTTCTGAATCCGCAGTTCGGCGAAGGGTAAAGAACCTTGTAGATAGAGCAATCATTAAACGATTTACTATCGAACTGGGGGCAAGTGACAAGACGAGCGCTATAACCCTAATCTCTGTGGCTGCTACAGCAGACACTTCAGCTGTGTCTACCCGGATGATGGAACTGAATGGTGTCAAAGTAGTCTACGAAATAACTGGACAATATGATATAGCCGCTATCATTGCCGCGCCAGCAATAGTCGATATCAACAGATGTATTGATGACATACGCAAGATTGATGGCGTGTCTGACACAGACACAGTCATAATACTAAAAACCATGCGGTAGCACCTCTGAGGAAGCATTGTATGATTTATGCTTATTTTACTCTCTTTTGAACAGAGACTCGTATCTTAATGTCAGGATTCACCTGACCGAGTAGCTCATATATGACTCTCCTTTGAAAATAGCCAAATGAGCAGACCACAGGCAAATCCAAATACCCAATTATACAAACAGGAGTGCCACAAGATTCTCGCCATCTCGCCACACATACGGTATGCAGGAATAATGAACATGTTTGGCCGAACGCTTGCGGGAGGCCTCCGCAAAGGCGTCGTGCCCCTGCTAAAACCGGACGAGGCAAGAAATGAACATTTTATCGAAGCTACAAGAAATCAGTTTAGGAGAAACTTTGAGAATTCCATAGGCCGGGAAGAGTACACGCTGACTGAGAACGAGAAAGTCAAGATAATAACGCTGTCTAGCGAGGACCATTTTTACTATGTCACGCTTGATAAGGAGACAGCGATAAATGAAGTTGTGAAAATTATCGAAGAGACAAAGGCGCTGATCAGGAAGTAGAGAAATTTCACCAGATGAAGCCTTATTTGCTTATGTCCTACACTATTGTATAGAATACCTTCTTGATGGTTATTATTGGTTTGTTCCAGGAAATTAGGATCTAATCTATTTATCAAGTCTAACGGCTCTTTGGTGCATAATACCTATATTCTCTGTCCTTTCATTGCAGGAATACAAGTTCCTCCTCATGTATGTCGCGAGTGCGACTCAGGATCCTTTTGGGATTGAAAAAAACTTTTCATAAGAAATAAACCATTTCGCAGCATACCATGATCGTTATTGAGATATATTGCCTTTTTCTGTGCTTGAGTCGACGTCATCGCTGATACAATCTCCCTTAACCTTTGCTCTGGATAAAGGTAATTGTACCAGGTCTTGGTCCCATGAAGTCTTAGATATATCGCATCATTTAATGCAATAATTGCATTTGGCAAGCCAGGTGCATCTACAGAACAAAATGAAATGTCCTCTTTTTCAATCTCTTCTAA
>DATCWI010000084.1:0-44248 GCA_036566425.1 Nitrososphaera sp. | reverse complement strand
TGATAAATACGCAGTCAATCGCCGGTACTATGGTATGCTACGGGAGAAGCCCGCCGGCATTGACTTTCTTGGAATCATCATGGTGATAAACGGCATGTTCGCCATCTTTAGCGGCATCGACTCGCTGGTCTTTGCGTCCTTCCTTTCATCAGCCTTGTCGGTGAATCCGCCTGTGACAGTCGCGGAGGTGGCGCAGTTGGCCGCGATCTGGGGCTCGATAATTCTGGCGCTTGGCATCGCTTCGCTGTTCGTGGCGTACGGCCTCTTCAAGGGAAGAGGCTGGGGCTGGACCGGCGCTGTAGGGCTTTCGATAATAGGGATCATAGATTCAATCATGAACATAATCGCGGGGTACTGGCCATCGATATTCACATTGATCCTGAGTGGCATAATCCTCTACTATCTGTACAGGCCGCATGTGATGGCGTACTTTGGCAAGACGGCCACTGCGCCTCCTTCCGACGCGGCAGCGGCCTAGATCTTGCATATGTTGTGCTGGATCTGTCAATGATAATTACGTTACGTAACTATCTTTGGCACCAATTAAATACAAAATTCGGCACATCATTTCATGGCAAGGCCGTTCGGGGTCACCATTATTGCAATCCTGTTGATAATAAGCGGGATAGTGATGATAATCACGGGTGCCGGCGCGGTGGCAATAGCCCCTTTCTTCCCCTCGCTTGCGCAGACCGAAGGCATGATGATAGACTCCATGTCAGGAGCCCTGCTGAGCATGACGGCAATCATCTCCGGCATAATCTTACTCGCACTTGGCATCGCTGCCCTGTTCATTGCGTACGGCCTGATCAAGGCAAGGGGCTGGGCGTGGACTGCCGCGGTGGTGCTGTCGATAATCGTGGTAATCATGTCTGTAGTGTCGATAGCGACTGGCAACATCGGCAGCATAATAAGTCTCGCCATCAACGGCGTGATACTGTACTACCTTTACAGGCCGCACGTCAAGGCGTATTTCGGCAAGGCTGTGCCGTCGACGCCGGCAGACACATCGGCAGCATAATATGAATACACTTAAGAGCCCCAGAAGGGAAACGTAAATCCCGATGTCCCTCAGGGCAAGCCAGGTCAAGTCACAGGACTATGCTGGCAAGGAAGTCACGATCCGAGGATGGGTTTACCGGCTGAGGAAGCAAAAGGAGAACGCGTTCGTCCTAGTGCGCGACGACAGGGGCGGAGTCATCCAGTGCGTATTTCCAGTCGATAGGGTGGCAAGCCTCACCATCGAGTCGTCAGTCGAGGTGACTGGCACCGTGAGTCAGGACCCGCGGGCGCCAGAGGGAGGCTACGAAATAAGGGGGAAGCAGTTGAAGGTATACAACGTCGCCGGCGCCGACTACCCGATAGGAGAATACCAGAGCGACGAGCTGCTGCTGGACAAGAGGCACCTTGCGCTTCGCACGCGCAGGATGGTCGCGATGGCCAAGATAAGGGCGACCGTATTGGATTACGGCCGGCGGTGGTTTGTGGAAAACGACTGGATGGAAGTGACTGCACCAACGATAGTAAAGGGCGCAGTGGAAGGCGGCTCGACGCTATTCAAGCTGAAATACTTTGACGAAGAGGCGTACCTGTCGCAGAGCGCTCAATTGTACCTGGAAGCAATGATATTTTCACTGGGCCCAGTGTGGAGTCTCACACCCTCGTTCCGGGCGGAAAAGTCGCGGACTGTGAGGCACTTGGCAGAGTTTTCGCACCTTGAAGCCGAGGCTCCTTGGGTCACGCTTGACGACATTTTAAAAGTGCAGGAGCAGCTGGTGTCGTACGTAATCCAGAACACGGTAAGGGAGAGAGCTGAGGAACTTGTCTATTTGAAAAGAGATGTCGCTGACCTAAAAAAGGTCGAGCCCCCCTTTGAGCGGCTGCCGTACGAAAATGCTATCGACATCCTGAGGACGAGAGGGTTCACGATAGTGCAGGAGAACGGGAGCAAGCGCGAAATAAGAGTTGGTGACGACCTCAACGTAGATTCCGAGCGCGAGCTGACCAAGAACGCGAGCAAGCCGGTATTTGTGGTCGGATACCCGATAGCGGTCAAGCCGTTCTACGTAAAGGAAGACCCAGAGAGAAAGGGCGTCGGTCTTGCGGCAGACATGCTGGCGCCGCAGGGCTTTGGAGAGATAACGAGCGGCGGGCTCAGAGAAGACGACATCGTCTCAATGACTGAGCGCATCAAGAAGGAAGGGCTTAACCCTGCTGCCTACGACTGGTACCTTGACCTCCGCAAGTTCGGCTCGGTGCCGCACGGCGGCTTTGGGCTTGGCATCGAGCGCTTGATGCGCTGGATAACAAACGTCGACGACATCAAGGACACGGTGCTGTTCCCGAGAACTATGTCGCGGGTCACGCCATAGCCTGCTGAAAATGCCATCATAGACTTCAAACAGGAGAAAAAAGATAGTAATGAAAAAAGAATAACAACAAAAGAGTCTGAAAATATAAGAAAAGGCTGGTGTACACGCGCCTAGTCTGCCGATTTCTTCTTCTTCTTCTTTTTTTCTGCTCGCCTTTTTCGTTGTTGCAGTTGCTGCTGCTGATGCGGTGATGTTCTTTGCCAAGTGGATCTCGATGCATGACATCCTCTTGCTTATTCCACTGCCTCCTACTACTGTCAGCTCGTCTGTGCCAACAGTTATCGACCTTGTGACAAGGTCGCCCATGTCGCGCTTGACCAGCTTGGCCACGTCTGCTGCCGTCACGATGCTGAGGCTGCCTGTTGCCTTTATCACGAGCTCGCTGGTAGTGTTGAGCCTAAAGAGCGCCGGCGCGATATATTCTACTGCATACTTTTTGCCTATGAGGAGAACCGAAGGCAGAACCTGCGGCCTTGATGATGGTGCTAATGTGGTGTTTTCCCGAACAATTGTCGTTATCATCATCACCACCATCATATCATATATGTGCGGCCTCGTAGCGCGTTACAGTTTAGAGGCCGTATGCCAAGAGATGTTGCCAATTGCGTCAATTGCAAAGATATTAAACTTCATTGGTAGCGATCTAATACCAAGTACTTGGCAAAAAGAGAGCCGTTCCTAGAGGCCGCAAAGAAGCGGGTGCTCCTGTTCGACGGGGCGATGGGCACCGAGATCCAGCGCCTCAACCTCAAGCCGGAGGACTTTCCCGACGGCAAGGACGGCTTTAACGACGGTCTCATTCTGTCGAGGCCGGAGTGGATAAAGCAAATTCATCGCAGCTACCTTGCGGCAGGGGCCGACTGTATCGAGACCAACACTTTTGGCTCAAACAGGTTCAAACTCGCTGAATACGGCTACGGCGACAAGACGGTCGAGTTCAACAAAAAAGCCGCTGAGCTTGCAACAGAAGTGTGCGACGAGTTCAAGGACAAGCGGCGCTATGTCATCGGCTCGATAGGGCCGACGGGGTACTTGCCGAGCTCTAATGACCCTGACCTTGGGCAAAAGCCTATTGACGAAATAAGGGACGCGTTCATGTTGCAGGCAGAAGGGCTGATCCTTGGAGGCGTCGATGCACTCTTGATAGAGACGAGCCAAGACATCCTTGAGGTCAAGCTGGCTGTTGAGGCGTGCCACATGGCGATGGAAAAGGCCGGCAAGAAAGTTTCAATAATATCAAATGTCACGCTTGACCAGTACGGCAAGATGCTCCTTGGAACGAGCGTTCAGGCCGCCTACACTACCGTGAGCGACATGAAGATAGACGCATTTGGTCTGAATTGCTCGACCGGGCCGCACGAAATGACGCCAAGCGTGAGGTGGTTGAGCGAGCAGGGGCTGCCAATACTCGTGATGCCAAACGCCGGCATGCCGCAGAACGAGGGGGGCAGGGCTGTTTACGAAATGACCCCAAAAGAAATAGCGGGTGCGTTGGCAGAATTTGTAGGCAAGTACGAAAACATCAGGATGATCGGGGGGTGCTGCGGGACGAACCCGCAGCACATTGCGGAGCTGAGAAAGGCCCTTGACCTTAAAAGATCGTACTAGCCTGGACCTTGGGCTTTTGCCGCTGGCCTACAATGTCCTTGTAAAAGTACTCGATACCGACCTTGCCAAACCCTCGTACCCGTTTTATCCTTCCCTGAACGGTAAGGCGCGTTATCGCAAACCTTACTTCCTGTTTGTTGCCTATCAAGTGGTCGAGGTCCTTGCTTGTAACCCTACCGGATTTACTCTTTATGATAGAGTACACCGTTTCTATAAGGCCAGCGGAGCTATTACTTCGTAATTTGAACTGTTGAATCGTAGCCATGCTTCTTACTTGGGTTTTTATTATAAAACAGGCTAGACAGAATTTTTGGTATACTGTTTACTTTTTTTGGACGAGATAGATTGCGTTAACTTACTATGCTTAAAAATGCTGCCCCTATAGAGTGGGACTTTTGCGCCTTGTTTCAATGTTTCAGCATTGCTGTGCCAACACTAACAGCAGCAGAGCTTTTTTCATATGAGTAATAAAAATTGCCAAGATATAATGGAAAAAATCCTTAACGCATAAAACCCTTCCAGGCCTGGAAGATCTGTTCATACTGCGGCGATGCGGGTCCCACTACGCCAAGCTGCATCATGAATCTAAGGTCGTCCCGGATCGCTCTATGCTCTACTATCTTGCCATTAGAAATCCGGTACATGTGCACTGCCGGATAAGAGAAGCTGCGCCCTGCCGGAGGAATGCCAAAGAAATCCCCTACGTGCTTGCCGCTTACCATCAATACGATAACAACCTTGTCTTTTGAAGCAATAATTTCCTGCTCCTCATAACGAAGATCGGCAAATGCACTTCGCAACTTTCTAATGGTATCGATAACCTCGTCCGGCCCGCGAAGCTTTGCCCGTTCTGGTGAAGCTTGGGATTCATGGTTGAAATAGTCTTGGGCAATAAATTCATGAATTCTGCTTGCGTCCCCAGTGTTAAAGGCTTCGATGGCTTGCCTAGCAATCCTGATATTCTCTTCTTCTACTTGCCTTACCGACATGTAATATGCGTCGTGTATCTTTGCTACTTAAGTTTATGCAAAAAAATAATGTGCAATTATATTTCGGAATATTTCTTGCAAAACCCTGAAGGCAAGGCTATTTTAGTAGCTATTTTGTCACTCTTTCACTAGCCGTAGCTTACTTGGGAGACAAAAAGAAGCCCAGCTGTATAGCAAATATAAGCGGTTCATTAATAACATCTCTCGCCATTTGGTACCACGGGTAAGTTCCGCGCTCAAGGCAGTCGACCTGCGACAAGAGCCTCCGCCGCTGATAATAGGCGAGCGCCTCAACACCCAAGGGTCTAGAAAGGCAAAGGAGCTAGTGCTTGCCAACGACTTGGATGGGCTTGTCGACCTTGCAAGGGCGCAGGTTGAAGACGGGGCGCACTGCCTCGACGTGTGCGTTGCCACCACCGAGCGGTCCGATGAGCTCGATTTTATGGTAAAATTGGTCAAGCGCCTTAGCCTTGAGATAGACGCGCCGCTGGTCATTGACTCGACAGATCCAAAAGTCATCGAAACTGCAGTTAGACAGATTCCCGGCAGGCCGGTGATCAACTCGATAAACCTTGAAGGGGACGGAAGCAGGTTTCACGCGCTTGCGCCCATCATGGCAAAGTACGGGCTACCGGCGATAGCGATGTGCATCGGACCAAAAGGTATGGCCAAGACGCCGCAGGAAAAATTAGAAACTGCGCAACTGCTGTACGACACAGGTAAGCAGTATGATTTGAAGCCGTGGCAGTTCATCTTTGACGTGCTCACGTTCACGCTCGCAACGGGCGAGGCGGAATTTGTAGAATCCGCCAAGAACACATTGGAAGGCATAAGGCTGGTCAAGCAGAGGTCCCCGGACTCGTTCACGACACTTGGGCTGAGCAACGTGAGTTTCGGCCTGCCGCCTGGCGCAAGAAAAATAGTCAATTCCGTGTTCCTGTATCATGCGCTCAAGGCGGGGCTTGATAGCGTCATAATTAACGCCCGCGACATAATTCCTTACCCGGAAATAGACGAGCAGCAGAAAAAGCTGGCCGAGGATCTCATTTTCAACAGGCACCAGAACGCGCTTGCTGATCTCATATCGCACTTTGAAGGCGCCAAGACAACCTCTGCTGGCCATACAAAAAGGATTGAAGTTGACCTAAGCTGGGAGGCTGGCAGGCGTTGCCACTTCCGCATCGTCAACCGGCTCAAAGAGGGCATAGAGGACGACGTGGTGCAGGCAATAGCGGATCGTCTTCCGCGAAAAGGCATCGGACTTGACAAAGTGTCAAAAGAGGAAAAGCACGAGGCTGCCGTTGACGTATTGAACAACGTCTTGCTCCCAGCGATGAAGGAAGTGGGCGACAAATTTGGCGCCGGCGAGCTCATTTTGCCTTTTGTGCTCAAGTCCGCGGAATGCATGAAGGCAGCTGTCGCTGAATTGGAGAAATACCTTATCAAGCAGGAGGGGGTGAGCAAGGGCAAGCTGGTGCTCTGCACGGTCTACGGCGACGTGCACGACATTGGCAAAAATCTTGTCAAAACTATTTTCGTGAACAATGGCTACACAGTCTATGACCTTGGCAAGCAGGTACCGCTGCAAAAAATCCTTGAAAAGGTAAATGAAGTCAAGGCAGACGCAGTCGGGCTGTCGGCGCTGCTTGTCTCAACTTCTAAGCAGATGCAGTATTTCGTCGAGCACGCCCGGGAGAACGGCATGGCGATACCGGTACTCTGTGGTGGCGCAGCCATCAACAGCAGCTACATTAACAGGATTGCCAAGGATGGCGGCATTTACAGCCCCGGAGTGTTCTACTGCAAGACTGCGTTTGATGGGCTGAAGGTGATGAACAGGCTAATTTCACCCGAGCGCCCGCAGTTCGTCGGCGAATGGAAGCAAAAGCTGGAAAAGTGGGACGACAAGCAGCAGGTGGCGGTAGAGCAGTCAGAGCTTGCGCACAGCGGCATCAGGCCAGTGCCGCCGCCAATGCCGCCGCACGTCAACCGACCGGTGAGGCTCGAACCTTCCCAAATTGATCTAAAGGAAGTATGGAAATACATTAACAAGAAATCGCTGTTCGTGCTCCAGTGGGGAATGAAGGGCAAGGGGGCAAAAGATCAGGACCCGGAAAAATTGTTTGAAGAGTGGACAAGGTGCGTCATAAAGGAAAAGCTTTTCGAGCCGCGGGCAGTGTACGGCTATTATCGCTGCCACAACCTTACGCCGGGACAGGGCGGCATCGGCAGGCTCGCAGTCGACCTGCCGGGCGGCAAGCAGGTGGTCTTCGAGTTTCCGCGCTCGTCAAAAGATAAGCATCTGTGCCTTGCAGACTATTTCGGCAAAGACGATGTTGTCGCGCTCCAGTCAGTCACTGCAGGCAGCAAGGTCACCGAAGTCATCGACAGGTGGAACAAGCAGGACAGATACACCGATGCCTACTACCTACATGGCCTTGCCGTAGAAACGGCAGAGGCGATGGCCGAGTGGGTCAACGCAAGAATAAGGGAGGAGCTAAAGATCGGAGACAGTCGCGGCCTGCGTTATAGCTGGGGCTATCCAAGCTGCCCGGACATCTCCCAGCACCACCTCGTGTGGCAGATTCTTGATCCAGCAAAATCTTGCATGACGCTTACGGAATCCGGCCAAATAGTGCCTGACCAGTCAACTGCTGCTATAGTGGTGCACCACCCGGAAGCAGAGTATTTCGTGCTCTGATGCAGTCAGCAGTTTCTTGCTGATCAGGTATGCAAATCCTACTAAGCCAGAGATAACTACCTAGTTTAAGTGCAACGCCTTTGGAAGATAGACCATGAGTCAAAACAACAAGGTGGCTGTCGTCACCGGCAGCTCGACTGGAATAGGCTTTGAAACGGCATTGCTGCTTGCAAGGAGCGGGTTCGACACATATGCTACGATGCGTAACCTCGAGAAATCCGGAGCAATAGTGGAAGCAGCGAGAAAAGGCAACCTTCCTATTCAGGTTTTGCAACTCGACGTCATCGACGATAAATCCGTCAAGAACGCAATCAACAGGATAGTGAATGAAAAGAAAAGGATCGACGTGGTGGTGAACAACGCCGGCTATGACCTTATGGGACCTGTTGAAGACCTTTCAATGGATGATATAAGAGCGCAGTTTGAGACCAACCTGTTTGGAGTCATAAGGGTTATGCAGGCTGTGCTGCCTGTAATGAGGAGGCAGAAGAGCGGCACAATAGTGAACGTCAGCTCCGTAGGCGGCAAGGTGGCCGTTCCGCTCAATTCCGTATACAACAGCACCAAGTTTGCCCTTGAAGGCTTGACAGAAGGCATGAGATACGAAGTGGACCAGTTCGGCATAAACCTGATACTGGTGGAGCCGGGCGTCATAAGGTCCAATTTCCTTGACAATGCGAGGCTGCCAACGAAAACTGCCAGCGCCGACCCGGCGTACGCCAACCGTATGGAACGAGCAACTGAGACTTTCAAACAGATGTATGAAGCCGGCGCGGGTTCTCCGCCTGAAGAAGTGGCCAAGGTGATACTAAAGGCAGTCACTTCAGACAGCCCTGATGTAAGATACCTTGCTGGAAGCGACGCGGCCATGTTTCTCGAGAAAAGAAAGAGCAGCTCAGATCTGGAATGGGAAAATTTCCTGAAAGGAACGATCTTTGCGCAGCCGACTTGAGAGAGAGGCAAAGGAAAAATAATGGAAGAAAAAGAAGAAGAAACGCCAAGCGAAAGGGTCAAGCGCGAACTCCTCGGCTGGCCTGGCGTGACTATGCACGACCACCACTTTGGCGGCATCGAGTTCCGCGTCAACGGCAGAGGGCGATGGGTCTCATATGCATGGCGACGAGCTTGCAGTGTCGTCATCGATACTCGGTGACAAGTCACATTTCGATCTAACCAATAAGCTCATCCGAAATGTAAAGCACTCAAGCAAAAAATGGGATTTTTATTTTGACTTCGTAAGCCTTTGGTATTGAAAACGAAACAGCGCTATTACAGCATCTATATCTTTGGCATTTTGAATCTCATGACTTACCCATCCAGACTTCGGAATAACATGATGTGGCAATACCTGACCATCTGATACAAGCTTCTTGCTGATCTTTGATGGGAATTGTAGGTCGGCGATCGCATCACCATGTAGATGGCCCATCTCCACTCCCTCTACATGAAATATAGTTGCAAAATTATGGTCATGTGCAGTGACTCCCTTCCAGCCGAGCAACTCTTTCTTAATAGTTTCACTTGGTCTAGAGTCCAACCGGGAAGACTTTCACTTCACTATTACATAACAACATTGCAACTATTATTGTTTCTGTCATAGATTCCGCATCGTCACCGTTCATGTTTTTCTATTCATCTCGCTAATCGGTATATAACAGTAAAATCACTACTTTTGCTATATACGTTTTTCAATGATTTGACAGCCTTTCATACTGCATACGGAACAAATCGATCAATGCGGTAACGTCTGACTCTTCATTAATCAAAAATGTTATCCACCCTGAATTGGGCAGAACATGATGCGGTAGCGCTCTTCCACCTTTAACCAATTCATTACGGATGCTCATTGGGAAAGGAAGGTCCGCAAACCGTCCTCCATGCATATGTCCCATTTCTCTGCCGTTCACCCGGAATTCAGTTCCACCAAAGCGATGAGGTTGCGAGGTGACTCCCGGCCAGCTCATTAATTCGCTTCTGACCTTCTTGAAGACGTTATCATCAACATCTAGCATCCTTCCGCTTTCTGATGTTGTTGGTGTCATATGGGATATACTTGGACGAGGGAAGTATTAAAGATGGTAGTAATTTCCTACTGACTTGGTTATTCTCTCCTGATTTGTAATCGTCAAGAACGAAAATCAGTTTAGCCTTTACGTTTCGCACATACCATATAGCACCAATTATCATGCTGATGCTGCTTATGATGATAAGGGCGAAAAATTCAATGTCCTTCTTTCTTGCGTTATCATCTTCTTGCCCTCAAATTCATTCAGATACCTGACAAGCTTATCGTACGCAAGGTTGCTGAGCGTCTGCACTCTCGTAGGTTTTGCCTCGCCGTTTATCAATTCCAGATTGAAAATTGCACTCAGGATGTCGTTGTATATCTCCATCTTGTTCTCTTTGGCTTCCGCAAATAACATTGCGGCTCTTTTCAAATTAATAACCCTCCCCTTGGGGAGTAACAGTTTTTATATTATCAGTGATAGGGCAGGTATGGAAAAAACTGAATCCCCTTTGGAATCAGAATCGACAAGTCACTTGGAAGTTTACGTTTACAGGGTTCCGAAAAAGAACCACGATGCCATCGAACAGAACCTGAAGAAATTCGTGCCATGGTTCAAGGAGAATGGAATAAGAATAGAGTACTTCCGGTATGAAAATACCCAGAAAATGGAAGGGATGGAAAGCATTGCAAAGACTCTTTCAGCCTCCGAAGACGAGGATATTTGGATCGAGCTGCAGTACTTTAGAGATCGCAAGCACTGCGAAGATGTCTACGCAAAGATGATGCAAGATGTGAGTCTAAAACCATTGGGAGAGGAGTTCTTTGGCCTGATTACCCAGGGAAAAAGCATGGTGACTGGCGGCTTCAGCCGGCTCAAGGTGTAGAGAATAATAATGTCAACAACAGGCGATAAGACAAGGACAAATATGAAAACACAAATTCATGCTGGCAGCAGAATCCAAAAGATCACACCGCATCTTTGGTTCGACAAAGAAGCGAAGGAGGCGGCCGAGTTCTATGCCTCCATATTCCCGAACTCAAAGATAACGAATGTGACGACAATCCACGACACGCCGTCCGGTGACTGTGATATCGTTTCATTTGAGCTGTCTGGTCAGCCATTTATGGCAATAAGTGCTGGACCCCTTTTCAAGTTCAACGAGTCTATCTCATTCATGGTATACTGCGATACCCAAGAGGAGATTGACTATTACTGGGAGAAGCTTTCTGCTGTTCCCGAAGCCGAACAGTGCGGCTGGCTCAAAGACAAGTATGGTCTGTCATGGCAGATTGTTCCCGCTGTTATGGACGAGATTATGAAGGATAAAGACGAGAAGAAATTAGTGAGAGTGACCGAAGCGTTTCTTAAAATGAAAAAGTTTGATATTAAAGCCCTCCAGCGTGCTTACAAGGAGAAATAAATCAGAAACTAATCGTTCTCTCTATCATGGAGTTTCTTCGATTATATATGAAGTCATCTCTTTAATTTTATCGCCTTTTGCGTGACTGCTAAATTTGTAAACATCGCAAAACACGTACGATTTTCCATCCTTTGATTTGATGGTACCGTTTACAGCTCCTGAATTGCCATGAGAAATGACGGTATCGATAAAAAATTCCTTAGGTACAATAACGAGATTGTTTGTATACTCTTTGAGAACACCATCCCTTCTGTGGATCTCTTTCTGACCAGACGGCTCATAGAGATGCCATATGATATCTTCGGCAATGCTCTTACTCACAAACGAAAGATCTCCCTTTACCATAGCGACATTAAAATCCCGAAGAAACAAATTCTTCGGAGAATTGCCGCAATCTGCACTAATGGCAATTTTTACCATAATTAACAAGAATGGCAAAAGAGGAAGGTAAAAACACTACCATAGCAAAGACGATGCGATTACTTTCTCATAGGTTCGGTCATGTCATAGAACAAATTGAAAAACCTAAAACCAAACCCTCCCCTTGGGGAGTAACACCTTTTTATTTTAGTTGCTTAGCGTTAACTACGAAAAGTGGGTGGATTAATGCATGGCAAAATCAAAAAATCAACTGAAAACAATTGATGAATACCTTACCGCATTTCCGAAAGAGGTTCAAGATATTTTAGAAAAAATCAGGTCTGGAATTAGGGAATCAGCACCAAAAGCCAAAGAGGCAATTAGCTATGGGATACCAGCGTTTAGGCTCAACGGCAGCGTAGGTTCAGTATATTTCACCGGTTGGAAAAATCATATCGGATTTTATCCGACACCCTCAGGCATTGAAGCATTCAAAAAAGGATTGGCTCCCTTTAAACAAGAAAAAGGTTCTATCCAATTCCGTTTGGATAAGCCGATCCCATATGACCTAGTGAAAAAGATTGTCAGATATATAGAGTTACGGAAAATTTAGAAAAGGGAAAATGAATGAGAAAACTAATTGTTCTGTCATTCATAACGATGGATGGCGTGATGCAGGCTCCAGGGGGGCCTGAAGAAGATCCCACTAGCGGGTTCAAACATGGTGGCTGGGTTGCTGGATACTTTGATGACTTTCTTGGCAAAGTGATGGACAAGCAAATGAATAAAACTTTTGATTTATTGCTTGGCAGGAAGACGTACGAGATATTTGCGGCGCACTGGCCATATGTGAACACTAGTGGAGACCCAGTTGCAGCAGGAATTAATAATGCGAAGAAATATGTTGCTTCAAAGACGCTGACAAAGCCTGACTGGAAAAATTCCGAACTCATCAAGGGGGATGTAGGCAAGGAGGTCAAGAAACTAAAGGATCAGGATGGGCCCGAAATACAAGTTCATGGCAGCGGTGATCTTATTCAGACGCTTTTAAAACACGACTTAGTTGACGAGCTTTGGCTGAAGATATTCCCTATCACTCTCGGCATTGGCAAGCGCTTGTTTGCGGAAGGCACAATTCCAGCTGGATTCAAACTTCTTGAAAGCGAGATTTCACCAACTGGAGTTATCGTTGCCACATACGGCCGCGCAGGAGAAGTTAGGACAGGATCGTTTGCGCTTGAGACCCCCACTGAGGCTGAGCTTGCTCGCCGCAAACGGATTAAAGAGGAAAAATAGCATGAAACCTCGAATTACCGCTCTAACAATTGGGGTAGATGATTTAGAAAGGTCACTTGCATTCTATCGTGACGGATTAGGGTTTCACACGAATGGTGTCATTGGGACTGAATTCGAGGGCGACGAGGTCCACCCATCAGGAGCTGCTGTCATGTTCGAATTGCAGAATGGATTAATTCTTGCACTTTACCAGCGCACAGATTTGGCTAAAGACGCAAAGCAACCTGTTGGGCCGCCAAGTCCCACCGAGTTCAGCATAGGTCACTTTGTACAAAGCAAAGAAGAAGTCGATACATTGCTCAAACAAGCGGAGGCTGCTGGTGCCATCGTGACTGAAGAACCACATGACCGGCCATGGGGCATCTACTCCGGATACTTTCAAGATCCAGATGGTCATCTGTGGGAGATTGTTTGGAATCCTGCTTGGAAAATCAAAGAATAAAATTGCAGGACACCGCTAAATTAGCGGGCCACAGCAAAGCTCATTTCTGGACATAAATAGCAGGCGAGCGGAAACGGGGAGAAAAATAATCGCGGCTTTCCAAGTGTCGGTGGACGGCTTCATCGAAGGGCCTAATGGAGAACTGGATTAGGCAGAAACGTGGGAAGATGAGTTTGATCTTCTTCCTCAGATCGACACGTGTCTTTTGGGCCGCGGGATGATCCGGGCTACTAACAATATTGGCGAGCCATCTTGGCCAATCCCGGGGGCATTTTGCCCTTCACGGGCAGGGTTCGCTTCGAAGGGCGAGATCGACTACGCGTGCTTTGCCTACAAGACGCCTCATATCGTCTTGTCCAAGACATTGGATCAGGTCGAATGGAAGAACACACGGATCGTTCGAGATGTGGAGGAAATCCGAAGGCTAAAACAGCAGCCCGGTAAGGACATATATGCAGTCGGCGGCGCCACGCTGTTTCCAGTCTGATGAATTTGGGCTTGATCGATGAAGTCCGGTTCTTAGTCAATCCCTTTATTTTGAGCGGGGGAAAGGCATTGTTTAAGGATGTGAAGGACCGGCATGTATTGAAACTCGTCCAAGCGAAAGCGTTCAAGTCGGGCAAGGTCAGTATGACCTACATCACGCAGCCAGACATCAAGGTTCTCGATTCAGAGAAACGGTGGTAGCTATTCAGGAGCGCGCGCTATACCCACATGTTTTCTTGTCTTCATAGTATATTCTGAGTGTGAAAAAATTGCTCTCAGACCAACTACTATAATTCCACCGATAAAAAAGTGGTATGATTGTTGAGGATTGAGGACGCAGTATCTATGAAAAATAAGGTCAGTATGGTAAACGGAAGCGAAGGATGCCACGATGTTGCTTGGAGCTTTAATGATGCTTCAGCCCGGATTCGGACGCAAATATGTTCCTACAGCTATCGCATGCAAACTTGTAGGAAGGATTGCTCTCTTTCTTTTTCCTAGCCACATTCCGAACTCTACACCACATATTCTATAAGCCTTTTTGTTAGTTAAGGTTCACTTACTAACACTATAAATCTAACCTCACGAAAGCATTCAGTCAGAACTGTATTTTGGTACCCTTTTTAGAATCGAAAGTGCAGTGAGCGCACTATACGATCTACATTTTTTTAAGGAAAATCATTGTGCGGTAAGAGAGTTTATGTAGATACATGATCTCATCTTCAGGCATAGAATTTTTGTATTTTTGATTCGAATTTGCAGTTCAGAATACAGTAGAGTAGCACATAATAACGGAAGTGTTATATTCAAATCACATATCCGACTAGCCGAAACAGAGGCTGATGCACCATTCAGATCTGCTCAGCAGGTAAAGGCCTGCTGAGCCCGGAAAAATGGTGCTTGCCGGATGCGGAAATAGGTAAAATCTGTCGCCTTCGGGTGATGGATAGTCTAAACGCAGTCTGGCAGGGGCAAACCACAGGGCTGCCAGGAACCTAAGATGCAGTCTTGAAGGGGAAGCCACATGTCTTCGAATGCTAGTCGGATTTGCTTTGTTTCCTACGCACCTAAGAGCTGAATTGATACGTATGAACATGCTCTTTAGAGCATGTGGATCTGCTACGAGTCTAAATTCGTCTTCTTATCCAGCGACGATATCAATGATCACAGAGAGTTTACTCCATACAAAAAATCACGCAAATTGATGTTGCGTATATGAGCGACTATGAGAAGAGAGTTACATTACTCGATTTTAGCTATCTAATATACAAGTCAAGGATAATTAACTCTACCAGTTGCAACTTTACATCGGCTGTTCTGGTTGGAGCTATTCTGCATGGCTAGGCCACTTCTATCCCAAAGGTCTTGAAGGAGCCAAGTACCTTGAATACTACAGCCAAGTCTTTAATTATGTCGAAATTGACTCTTCTTTCTACCGAGCGCCCAATCAATTAACAGTTAGCCGATGGGCAAGAGTTACTCCAAACGCTTTCAAGTTTACAGCAAAATTCCCAAAGTCAATCACGCATGACAAGCGATTGGGACAGGGAATTGAAAGCGATCTGGATTATTTTTACAATGCCATGACCCCTCTTGCTGACAAGCTAGTTTGTCTGTTCCTGCAGCTGCCGCCGTCAATGACTATGAAGGAAGGACTGAAAAAGCTCCAAACCTTGCCAATGGATAAAAGATTCAGATATGCTGTTGAGGCTCGGCACAAAAGTTGGTTCGATGACGAAGTGTACTCTTTTCTAAAGAAAAATGAAATCTGTTTAATTTGGAGCCAGATTCCAGAGATTCAAACGCCGCCTATTGTGACAACCGACTTCATCTACCTGCGATTCATTGGCGACCGAAGCATAGATGAAAAGGATTTTGGAATTATACAGAAGGACAGGATAAAGGAAATGGAATACTGGGCATCGGTAGTGAAGAAGGCTCAAAAGGACAGCAAGAGCCTAAGAAGAGGAATCGTTGCAGCAAACAATCACTACGCTGGCTTTGGTCCCGCTACTGCAAACTCTTTTAGAAGGATAGTGGGATTGAAGGAGGTACAATGGGAAGAAATGAAGCAAAAAAGATTGTGACTGCTGGTTTGCATCATACCTTCTTTTCCAGTCCCCTAAGTGCGAGTATTTCGAAGTGGATTAGGTGGAATTTGAGCGTGCAGTTCTTCTCTTTCCATAGCTGCTGGCCCTTTAGATGAGGGATAAAGCTGTAAAGAGAGCTTAGGTCGTGGGTTCAACTCCCACCCGGTCCATTTCTGTTAGGGAACTACGGCATTAAAGTGAGCTCATTGTCTGTCATTGTAACCACTTACATTCTATCTTTGATAATAATGCAAAGTGATTTCTTTTGATCTCTCCTCCTTATACCGCATCAAGAATTCTGCTACCTCCTTGTCCTGTGCAGGAGAAGAGAGGGGAAAGAGGGTACAGGTGTGTACGTGTGTGTAGCCAGTTCTTTCTATCTTTCACAACTTTCAGACAGACATTCCGAATATACTATTTCAAAGCAGCAACACAATCATTAGACGTCATTAATTCTACGCCGATATTGTCCAGCTCATGCAAACCATGCTCATAGATACCCGATGTCGCATCACTAATTAATACAACTCGAAAATCTCTCTCACTAGCCTCATAAACTATAGTTCTAGGACAGTTAGGAAAGTTGCACCCGCAGATAACGACTGTATTTGTATGAAGATCGCGCAGATGCTTTTTAAGTGGAGTCGCATAGAAGGCTCCCCACCTTGGCTTGATTATGCATTTAATAATGCAGGTTTAGAAGAAGCAGAGACATCATTAGTGGAAGAGACATCAAGCGATTTCGATAAGATTATGAACGTAAATGTCAAAGGCGTTTGGCTGTGTATGAAATATGAGATTCCACAAATGATTCAGAAAGGAGCGAGAGCGATAGTAAACATGTCTTCGGGAGCCGGCGTGATTGGAATTCCACAAACGCCAATTTATGATGCAAGTAAACATGCTGTACTTGGACTAACCAAATCAGCTGCACTAGCATATGCCGAATCAGGAATCAGAATAAACGCTGTTGCTCCAGGTTTAGTTAAAACTGATATGATTGCTTCCTATGATAAGCAGTTTATGGAAACCTTAAAGTCCATGCATCCAATAAGACGTATTGCAGATCCCAAAGAGATTGCTAATGCAGTTGTTTGGCTGTTGTCTGATAGGACATCCTTTATAGTAGGTCACACATTGTTAGTTGATGGGGGAATAGTCAGTCGATGATGAGTCAAAAAAAGGTCGCCGTTGTTACTGGTAGCTCAAGTGGCATGGGGTATGAGACCTCCCTTATATTGGCAAGAAATGGATTTCATACTTATGCAACGATGCGTAAGTTAGAAGGAGAAGGATCAAAGCAGATAATAGATATAGCCAAAAATGAGAATCTGCCATTACAGGTTATTCAACTAGATGTTAATGATGATAAGTCAGTGACAGATGCCATTAACAGAATAGCAAAGGAAAAGGATAGAATTGATGTTGTAATAAATAATGCAGGATATGACTTAATGGGAGCGTTAGAAGAAACTTCAATGGAAGAAATAAAGGCGCAGTTTGAAACCAACTTTTTTGGTGCAGTAAGAGTGATGCAGGCAGTGATACCTACGATGAGAAAGCAGGGAGCAGGTATAATAGTGAACATAACGTCTTTGGGCGGAAGAATATCTTTTCCACTAAACTCACCATACCATGCAACTAAATTCGCTCTTGAAGGCCTATCTGAATCTATACAGTATGAACTGGAACCGTTTGGAATCAAAATCATAGTTATAGAACCTGGAGGTGTTGGTTCGAACTTTTTGAAGAATTTGAAGATGGCTGCAAAAACCTCAGATCCTCTTAGCTCACCATATAGACCAATGCAGAGTAGTATGTCAGAATATTTCAAACAATGGGCACAAAACACAATACATCCATCCGAAGTTGCAAAAGTTATTCTACAAGCAGTTACTTCGGATAATCCTGATTTAAGGTATATAGTAGGAAAAGATGCTGCCATGACGTTAGAATCAAGAAGAAACATGTCAGACAGAGAATTTCAAAACTTGATCAAGAAACAGATTAATCTGTAGAATACTAGTTAACCTAACTATTATTCCAGTATCTTTGAATATACGGAATTGATTTCATGACAGAGATCAAGCTATCAAATGTTGATTGACAACTTCGTATCTTTGTAGCACTCTAACCTTAATCATTTCTGTAATATACTATTACCATCATTATTTCAGAATTCAAGAAGTTGATTCAGAGGTTGGTTGTCTCCTTACAACTATTATGTTTCTCTTGTTGCCTTATCTCCTACTACAAAAATCTCGACATAAATCCACTATTATAATAATTATTTTTATTTCTATTTACTTTAATATAATGTTGAGTATTCACTTTTTTGATGAGTCATAAGAAAGGCTTCATCATCTTCCATAATGCTATTTATCATATTGCTGTTTTGATAGTTGTTGCATCAAGCATTTTTCCTCTTGTTGGAATTGGTTCAAATCAACCTCAGATTATAATGGCACAGCAGCAACAGCAACAATCTCAGGTTAACCAAACGTCTTCTTTTGATGATGTAGTACAACAGCGGCCTTTGGAAGGTGTATCTTTTCAAATCGATAATGTAACTTTTTCACACCATATGGCATCTGTCAATGGAATTCAGATGCATTATGTGATTGGAGGCCAAGGAGATCCTGTAGTATTGTTGCATGGATATCCACAGTCGTGGTATGAATGGAGAAATATTATGCCTGCATTGGCTAAAAATTATACAGTAATCGCACCTGATCTTCGAGGATTTGGTGATTCTTCAAAACCAGTTACAGGTTATGATGGCAATACTACTGCAGAAGATATCTACCAATTGGTGTCTCAGCTAGGGTTCAGCAATATTTTCTTAGTAGCACACGATGTAGGAGTACAAACAGCTTATTCATATGCTGTCGATCATCCTAACAATGTGACTAAATTAGTTTTCATGGATTTCCCATTCCCTGGTTTTCTACCTCCAGAGTTTGGTGAAAATGGACCTTGGTGGTTTGGTTTTTATCAAACACCTGATGTACCAGAAGCTCTTATAGAAGGTAAAGAGCGAGAATATTTATCATGGTTTATGAAAGGATTAGCTTATAATCCATCCGCAATTACAGAAGAAGCCATAGATGTATTTGCAAGTCACGCCGCATCTCCTGGTGGACTGCGTGGAGGATTTGAACATTTTCGAGCTTTTCCTGAGGATGCAGAGCAAAATAGAGAATCCGCCCAAAATAAGATAACAACACCTGTATTGGTACTGGGCGGCGATATTTATCCAGCTTTAGGTGGGGATTTCCCCGGGAACTTTGCGCTAACTTCAACACAAGCGTTAGCTGCAAACGTAACAGGCGTTACAGTTCCACTCTCGGGGCATTGGATTCCAGAAGAGCAGCCAGAATTTGTAAAAGACCAGCTATTCAACTTCTTTGGGAACAATACTAATGGCACTGATTGAGAACAATGAGAATTCTACTCCATCACCATGGAGGTTTTGAAGACATATTTTCTGCATCATTTTTTCTCCTTCTTGATGTTGACTTCAAGCAGGTTCTAGATGAATGCTTTGTCCAAGATTAAGGTCGAGCGATCCTTGCAAGGATCAAACATGTTTTGATTCATTGACCGATTACAAGCATTTGGATAGATATGTTTCATGTTGTTAACGAGTTCAATTTCTATGGCCCATGACGGCAAGGGGGATATGTACGGGAGTCGCATTTGCGTCCCTATTCGTACGTATTGATAGCCACTAAAACTTGGAGCTTAAGCATGGCTAATTAGATTACCGGGTGTAAATCGCAAAGGTAGCTGAGATACACCATGAAGGAGTAAGCTATTTAGTGGCTTTATATCCTCTTTTTTACTGTCATCTAACTCTAAATCCTGTAACCTTTCAAGTATTATTTTGAGTGCTACTTTAGCCTCAAGCCTAGCCAAAGGAGCTCCCAGACAGAAATGAATTCCATGACCAAATCCTACATGAGGGTGACCATGAGGAGTACGGGATATGTCAAACTCTTCCGGATCTCCAAATACTGATTCATCATGGTTAGCTGATCCTATCCATGTAACGATTACCTGTCCTGATGGTATTTTTTGTCCTTCTCCAATTGTTACCTCTTGTGTTGTCTTGCGAGATACGAATTGAACTGGAGACCTATACCGTAGGGTCTCTTCTATTGTAGATGAAATCAAAGATGATGAAGATGGTGATGATCTATCTTCCTTCAATTTCTTGAATTCTTGCGGATTTTGAAGCAGCGAGAAAATCATATTTCCAATTAGATTAACTGTAGTTACATGCCCTGCAAGGAGAAGTAGAGTACAGAAATCAAGAATTTCATCCCTTGATAGGTGATGTCCATCAAATTCGGCTTTTATTAAACTGCTTATGAAGTCTGACTGTGGGCTTGATGTTCTTTTGTCTATAATGCGATTGAAATAATCATCCATTTCTTTTTGTGCTGATGCGAACTTCTCCTCCAGACCATGGTGCTCTACATAAAACTGGCTCCCAGCGGAACCTACTATTCTCTTACCCCATTCACGGAAAGTATCTCTATCTTGTAATGGAACACCTAGCAATTCAGCAATGACTGTTATAGGTAATGGAAAGGCTAAATCATTTATGAGATCCGTGTTTCCTTTCTCTATTACCTGATTAAGTAAATCATGGGTAATGCTCTCTATCCTTGGTTCTAACTTTGATATTGCCATAGGCGTCCATGCGGATGCAACTGCGCCTCTCAACGTTCTATGATATGGAGGATCAGTTTTGAGCAAACCTAGTCGCAATGGAAGCCTTTGCATGGGTGGTGGAACTGAGGAAAAACGTGTATAGTCACCTAGAATAGATTCAACATCATAATAACGGTATGCAGCCCATACATTGTTCCTATCATCGTATGCAATAGGGTTGTTATGTCTCATATCTGCATAAAACTGAAAAGGGCTAAGCCTCTGCTCGGGAGGAGGGAAGATATTCATTGTTCTTGATTGATTTGTAGAATGATTTATAAGTTGTAATCAAAAGTTATGTATGGTAATTATTCAATTAGTTACATAATGCATGATCTTATTATGGATCTCCAAATATATTATTTCCACATGGGCGGCAAATGCCGCCCCTGCCTAGCCAAGCTTCCTTCCCGCTCATCGGCTATCGCCGACTCGCTCGCCGTCCTCCCCATACCTCCGCTAGCTATGCTAATTTTTCACGCTCATCCTAACTAGAAAAAAGGAGGTGTCGTTTATTTAAAGCTGCATCGTCTTTGTGAGATAAACACGGAAACCTATTGCCTCTTCTCTAATCTCATATTCCTTAAATTCTGTCCTAGAGACTAGATTGACAAAATCTTCCCTGGAGTAAGCGCCGTTTCTAAGAAAATACTTCATGATCAATTTCATAAAGAGTTTGTCGAATCCTTTTGCTCCCATATGCACTATGTAGTCTTCTATTTGCTGATTGGACGCATTTCTATTCATGTCAACAATAAGGGCTGTGCTCCTAGGCTTTAGAACCCTGTGAATCTCATTTAATGCCGCCAGAGGTTCTTTGAAATTCTTAAATGCAGCTGTGCAGATAATGAAATCAAATGAATCATTTGCGAACGGAATATCAGCAGCACTGCCTTGCCGGAATTCAACTTCAACATTTGCTTCTTTGGCATTTCTTGATGCGATCTGTACAAAGTCTCTGCTAATATCGAGTCCAACAATTTTGTAGTTGCCCAGCTTTGCAAGCTCAATCGCAAGGTAGCCAGGACCGGGAGCAATTTCTAAAACAGAGCACCCACCATGGATGTACTTTGCAGCTTCTCTAGCGTAGGTTTTCATTTCTAGCATTCTGTGTTTTCTGGTATTCTTGTCATACCAGCGAGCAGCCACTCCTTCAATACCAATATCTTTAAAGCGTCTTTGGCGTTCCATCAAATTCATATTCACTTGGCGAGTCATTTGCTTAGCTACTAAGATAATGATAAACTAATATATTTAAGCCTTTCTTATCATTATTATTCCCATGAAGAGAGACGAGATGATTCAAGCTATAAATGATAAATTGAGGGAAGCATCGACGGAAACAATCATGTTCCATCAGGCTGTTGCGGATGTACTTGGCTTACACATTACTGACCATAAATGTTTGGACATTATCTACCGCTACGGCGCAATGCCAGCTGGCAGACTTGCAGAGCTGACTGGCTTGACAACTGGTGCAGTGACAGGAATTATCGACCGCCTAGAGAAATCGGGCTATGTAAGAAGAGCAGATGATCCAAAGGATAGACGTCGAATAATTGTCGAGCCAACTAGGAATAAGAAATTAGAAAGAAAGCTTGAGGCTATCTTTGCCCCACTTGCCGAGAGAATGCATAAACTTCTGTCTTCTTGTTCTGATAGCGAATTGGCTTTCCTGCTTGATATATTGACAAGGACTCTAGAGCAGTCACATCAGGAATTGATGAAGTTGCGAGGTTTACCAGCTGGGTCAAAGGAAGCAAATTGAATTGCTTGTTGTTGTTGTTGTCAGGCTTTGGAAAAGTGAAATTGTCTATAATATATGTTAAATCGCAGCAAACTGCTTGACCATGCATTGTGTGCTAAATTTAGTTACGCGCTACTTTTGGAATGTTCATAACCGTATACTTCGCCGGGTTTTCTTGGCTTTCCATCCTTGAAAATATCTTTTGCACAGTACCTCATAGAGTAAGCAGACATTTGATCAAGGATTGGCTCAAGTGCCCTGCCTTTCTCGGTGATGCTATATTCAACTCTGATTGGAGTTTCAGCGTAGACCATTCGCTCTATCAGTCCATCCCGCTCCATCTCCTTTAGTCTTGCAGAGAGTATCTTTGCATTGATACTCTCTATTTCCAAAAACTGGTTGAACCTGCTGTGCCTGAGGTGAATCATGTTTCGAATGATAAGTATCGTAAATTTCTTGCCGACTAGCCTGAAGGTGTTGTTGATTGGACACCTTATCATGTTGCTCTCCATCCAGTCAATGCTTTCTTGTCTCAGCAAGTAAGTATTTGTCCACCTACTAACCATCTCATCACTTACCAACTTATATACTTACCTTTCGTTATCTAGTAGCGTTGAGTAATTATAGAACAAGAAAAAACCAAAATGAAAGGGCGAAAGAAAATCCCAAGAACGAGCGAAAGGTAGCAGTCGTAACAGGCAGTTCAAGTGGAATAGGGTACGCCACCGCACTCCAGCTGGCGAGAAGCGGATACTTTACTTTCGCAACAATGAGAAATCCCGAAAAGGGAGGCGATCTGATTAGAGCAGCTAAAAATGAAGAGCTTCCAATACTGGTTGAACAGCTTGACGTCACCGGCCTTGATTCTATAAAAGATTTCATGAGCCGCCGGCTAGCCGTCAAGTCTAGTGGTAGGATAGATGTCCTTGTAAACAACGCTGGATACGCCTTGATGGGATCGCTTGAAGACCTTTCTATGAAAGAGATACAGGACCAGCTCGAGACCAACTTGTTGGGAGCAATACGGGTTACACAACAAGTGTTGCCGGTCATGCGCGCGCAGGGAAGCGGCATAATCGTCAACATCAGCTCGGCAGTCGGCCGGATCGGCTTTCAGGGCTTGTCCGCTTATGTAGCTACGAAATTTGCGCTAGAAGGTCTAAGCGAATCACTGGCCTATGAGGTTGGGCCTTTTGGCATTAAAGTGGTCCTAATCGAACCGGGAGTAGTGAAAACCAAGGTTTTTGACAACATGGTCATCGGTCAAGCTGCCCTTCGGAAAGATTCGCCATACGCCGGCATGCTCGATGACCTGAATGTGGCATTCAAAACTCGGTTGGATAAAGCCTCCACACCAGATCAGGTCGCCGCGACAATCCTGCAAGCTATTTCGTCACAAGAGCCCAAACTTCGGTACGCCGTCGGCGAAGATGTCGTCGCTTTGCTTGAAAAGAAGCGCACTCTCACCGACGAGCAATTCCAAGAGCACATGAAGAACTCAATGATGAGTCTCGCCCCCAACCAAAGATAACCATTTTAGGTGTTTGTGATGGGAATAGGAGACAAACAGAAAGCAGTTACTGTCAGCCGTCATGCCTGGTTCACTCTGGCGATACTCAGCAGCACTCTGCTGACGGTCTTTTTCTCAGAGACCATGCTTCTGCCAGCAATCCCGGAGATAATACAGGACTTTAACATACCGTACGGGACGGCTGCCTGGATATTCAGCGCGTACCTGATTGTAGCTGCCGTAATGACCCCTGTCGCAGGCAGACTGTCTGATCTTTATGGGAAAAAGAAAGTACTGCTGACGTTGCTTGCAATATACATAGCTGGACTCACCGCCGGTGGATTTGCAGATAACATATCATTTCTGCTAGCAACCAGGATAATTCAAGGCGTGGGTCTGGCTGCAGTACCCGCTGCCTTCAGCCTGCTCAGGGACACATTTCCCCCGGCAAGGCTTGCCATAGCCATAGGGGTGTTTGGGTCTGCATATTCCGCCGGTTCAGTGGTTGGCCTTCTGGCTGGGGCCAGCATCATTCAGAGCTTTGGATGGCACGCGACTTTTCTGGCCATAGTTCCGTTTTCGGTCCTGGTGACGCTCATGATCTCTAGATTCGTTAAAGAAAACAGACAAAATCAGTCAATTACTAAGGCTCCAAAGAATACCTCGGAAAAAAGAGGAGGGGGATCACTCTCCATAGACGTAAAGGGCGTACTGGCTCTTTCCGCAACCATAACCTCCTTTCTGATTGCGCTCACACTCATACAGATAGGCATAAGTTCTGAAAATCTGCCGCAGATCGCCACGGCATTCGCAGCATCGGCAATTTCACTGGCTGTCTTTGTTTTCCTAGAGCGCAAAATCGTACCACCATTCGTTGATCTGAGACTCCTGAGACACATGATCCTTTTGCCGTCCTACATTCTGCTGATATCTACCGGTATTGCTATGTTCATGATATATCCAACTATAGTGCAGCTAGTCAGGAGCCCGGTGCCGCTTGGGTTCGGAGGAGATGCAGTAGACGCTGCAAACGTTCAGCTGTCCTTCATGGTAATGTTCTTGGTATTTGCGAGCATCACTCCATTTATCATAAACAAAATAGGAAGCGTAAGGCCAGCGATCATTGGTGCCATAATCAGCCTTGTTGGTGGTGTTGGATTGCTGGCGTTCCATTCGACAGAATTTGCCGTGTCTGCGAATTTGGCCGTGATTGCCAGCGGCCTGTCCCTCACAATGACTGCGACATGGAACATGGTCGTCTCGTCTTCCCCAAAAGAGTTCACCGGTATTTCTGTAGGGGTTGGCGCTCTACTGCTGTTCATAGGGATGGCGATAGGCCCGGCGCTGGCAGGTGTTTACATGGAGAGCAAGGAGACGGTAGAAGGAGTCCAAGGGTCGTTCCCGTCTCCAGGATCGTACGATACGGTATTCCTTACTGCAGGACTTTTATCGGCAGTCTCGCTCGTGTCTGGCCTGGTTCTAAGGAGAAACGCAGCGAAAAAGGAAATTGAGGTTTAGCTATCCGTCGAGCGGACGGGACCAGCCCCCGGCACTCAGCGCCTTGCCTGCCTTAGACTCTGCCAGGTTCCAGCTGACCACGTGGTCTATCCGGACCTTCACTGTCACATCATCACCTTCTGAGAGGTAGGAGGCCACGCTTGGGTCGTCCAGCGCTTCCGACGTCACGTACTTCAAATGAATCAAACGATTGATCCTCCGCGCCTCCTCTCCTTCGACGAGCTCTACCCGGCCTCTGACTAGCACACCCTTTAGGTCCAGGCCCTCACGCGACAGGTCCACAACCACGGACGCGTGCGGCCTAGCTTTAAGGTTCCGGTACTTACGAGTCTTGCGCGAAGTCGGAATGCATATGTAGTCGCCCATACGCAGGAACCACATGGGCATAAGGTGGATGCCCCCGTCATCATCAAGCGTAGCCAGGTTCGCAATAAGCGTCATCGAAAGGAGCTCGTCAATCTCGGTGGGACTGAGCACAATAGGCATCTTCGTTGCGCCATCGGATGAGCGGCTTGTCATGTCTGATATCGGAATCGTAAGCCAAAAGGCATTATGAATTATGCTACTGCCTGATCTTCGTAGGATGAAGCTTCACCGCATAGTTGCCTAACCGACGATAACTTTGTACCACCCCTTCTTGTTGCAACGTGCAATTTCTAATCTTGCTATTTTGTATTTTGATATTTTATTGAAGGCTTTCCACTTAGATATTTGTTGAACCATTCAACTGTTTTGTTGATGGCGGGTTCCAAATATTTTTCGACATCGTAAAGATCGATGTGGTTAGGGGCATCCACCCACATGATTACTTTTGGTTCGCCCGCTTTGTCAAATACCTCTTGCGCAAATTTCGGCAAGCAATATTTGTCATTTTTTCCATGGATGATCAGTAGCGGTGTGGGCGCAACATGATGGGCATAAGGAACTGCATTAAATGACATCAAATTTTCAATGGATTCAGTGGTATATCGATTGACCCATCCGGGGCTCCATGAACGTGAAGTCCCATAGTATTCAAATGGCTCATCTCCTGTCATTGCAGCAGGCTTACCGCCAGTGGCTACTGCCGGAATGTATTGCACCTCACCGGTGTCATAGTGTTTTTGCCTAGCTGCGTTCAACTCTTCAAGCCGCTTAATGAGAGCTTCTTTTCCCATCATTTCTAGAAATGTGTCCCCAAGGTTAAGGCCTGAAGCTACTATCGTTACTGCCTTTATCCTTCTGTCCCACGCTGCCAACTGGAGTACATAACCTCCTCCCATCGATATGCCAAACGCTCCTATCTTTGATGGGTCCACTTCAGGCAGAGAGGCCAGAAAGCTGATGGCATTTTTTAAATCCTCAATTTTTTTGGCGGGATCTTCATGTTGCCTTGGAGTCCCCTCACTTTCACCAAAATTCCGATGGTCAAAGGCCAGAGTAAGAAAACCTGCTTTGGCGAGGTGCTCAGCCCACAGACCAGCCACCTGTTCTTTGACCCCGGTCATCGGACTCGCTACAATAACGGCAGGCAGTACATCGCCTTCCTTGAAATTATCAGGTTTGAACAAGTTACCAACTATTTTCAAACCATCGCTCAAGAACTCTACCTTTTCTCTATGTTCTTGCATGGTCAGTTATGCATAGTCATGCATATAAGTTGGAAAGTGGCGACTATAACACTAGGTGATGATTTGGAAACTTGATGGAGGATGAACAACGAGAAATCATGTACAGCACTGATGGGATGAAAGCTTGCCCTGTTGACAACACCTTAAAGATAATGGGCAAAAAATTCACAGTTCTACTGATGCGAAACATGTTAAGCAATCAGACTAGGTTCAACCAGTTTCTAGAATCCATAGAAGGAATGAACCAAAAGATACTCTCTGCAAGGCTAAAAGAGATGGAAAAGGATGGCCTGATTACAAGAAGGGTTTATGCAGAGACACCGTTGAGAGTAGAATATTCCCTTACTGACAAAGGCCTAGCTATAAAACCGATTCTTGATCAAATGGCTGCCTTTTCTATGCAATATTGTTCAAAAGATGTCTTTAACGATGGAAAGCCAAGAAGCTTGCAGAATGTTATACATTAAACGCCAAGTCGTCTTTTGTTACTAACTTGACAGGTGTTTTTACTGCCATTCTTTAATACGACATCGATGATAAGATATTGTGGATTCGGCACGTCAATCCTCAATTTTAGAGAAGAACAAACAGATAATTCGCGATTTTGCAGAAGATGTCTTTAACAGACACGACCTGGCAGCGGCTGACAAGTACATGGCAGGAGCAGAAGGCTTCAAGCAGTATCTTGGCGAATACTTTGCAGGGCACCCAGATTCACATACTACGATAGAGCAAATGTTAGCCGAGGGTGACAAGGTATTCGTATTGTTCAAAGCCTCTGCAACAAGCAAGCAAACGGGTAAAGAGGTTACAATCAAGTCTGCGGACATATATAGAATTGTAAATGGCATGTTTGTGGAGCATTGGGATGTAGTAGAAGCATCAACATTCCCGAACAGACGAATCTCTGAACTCTGATCAAAAAATAGCTAGAGCACAGATTCTTTCATGGCTTGGAAGAAATGATCATACTGGTGCGATGAAGGTCCAAGAACACCAATCTGGATCAGGAATCTCAGTCTGTCGCGATACGAACTGCTTTCAAGTATCTTGCCGTTGGCAATTTTGAAAATCACTACATCAGAAGTAGAGAAGCTACGTCCCGTCGCGGGGATGCCAGCATAGTCCCCTGCGTGTCTGCCGCTTACAGACATTACTGCAACAACTTTGTTCCCTGAAGCAACCATCTCTTCTTCTTCCTCATAATGAAGATCGGCAAAGGCGCTGTGCAACATCTTGATAGCCTCGATCATTAGTTCAGGCCCACGCAGTTTTCAGAGTTTTGGGTTGGGCTTAGCATCGGAGCTAACCCAATCTGGATCGATGAATTCATGAGCTTTGCTTGTATCTCCGGTGCCTGCAGCTTCAAAGAACTGTCTAATAACGCTAATATTCTCTTCCTGCACCTGACTCAGATTCAAGATATCTGGAATATTCTTGCTTGACATGCGATAAAATATAGCACTAAAATAAAAAAACTTGGTGCAAGCGAGACTGCCCAAAACAGAAGTCTAAATTAGTCGCAGCGGCTTATCGTAATAAGTTAATGCAGGACTATGCATTAGATTATACATCCTTGCAACGTGATGAGAGAAGGTCAACCAGTATCGCAGGGAGTATAAGGAGATGTCTTATATCTGTAGTGTTCAGAGATATATGGTGTGAAACTAGCGTGGCCGGTTATGAATGTCTTGAGATAATAAGGTATCATCGCGTCACCTTATCGTAGAGGGTACAAGAATGGCAGCGGAAAGCCCCAGTGAAATCTGTCGCCTCTTCCAGAAATATATGGCGCAGGGTGATATCGAGTCGGTGCTTGGGCTCTATGAGCCGGATGTAGTATTTATGAATCAGGCAGGCGGAGCGAAGAGAGGCATTGAGGAGCTAAGAGAAGAGCTTGCGCCTCTCGCCGCTGCAAAGGCTACATTTGAGTTTGAAATAAAGCAATTAATCCAAGCTGGCGACATTGCGTTAACGCATACAGAGTGGAACTTGTCCATGCCCAAACCATTATCCCTTTATGCAATCGAAGTGGCCCGCCGTCAGTCAGACGGTACATGGCGCTGGCTCATCGGCGATCCATTCACCGTTGGCAGAAAGATCGGGACAACAACCATTAGTTAGAATTAGAACTATCTACGATCAAGCGCTAGCCTAGCGATCTAGGTATAATATAGTGCAATGTTCGGTTTGTGCAAATCAACGGAACTACATCGACGAGAAGCTTTATCTTTAATCCTAGAGGGATATATTCTTCTCATCAATATGACCATCAAATATGTAGTGCAAGCGTATGGAGAGGAGGTCAGTCATGATTTTTCACACCATCAGGTTCAACCCTCAAGCCGAATGCCCCCCAAGGATCAGTTTTTTTCCTTCTTTTATTATTGTTGTTGTTGTTGCCAAGCCATATGCTGACACCAGAGATAAAAGTGGCAAAAATGCATATACTGTTAAGATAGAGGTGAAAAAATAAAAGAAATGTCAGAAGCAGAACAAGAAAAAATTGCTGTCGTGACAGGTACTTCAAGCGGAATAGGATTTGAAACGTCCCTACTGCTAGCTAAAAATGGATTTCGTACATATGCCACAGTAAGAAATCTTGACAAAGCCAAGGAAATAAGAGACATTTCGGACAAAGGCGAACTGCCAATCAGAGTGGCAGAGATGAACGTGGACAGCGATAAATCCGTGGAGGATGCTGTTGGCAAAATCATGAATGAAAGTAAAAGAATTGATTTACTGGTCAATAATGCCGGTTATGACTTGATTGGAGCTCTTGAGGATCTCTCTATGGATGAAATCAGGGCCCAGTTTGAGACCAACCTGTTTGGTGCCATAAGGGTAATGAAGGCGGTGCTGCCTATTATGAGGAAGCAGCAAGGGGGAACAATTGTAAACATAAGCTCAATTGGTGGCAGATTTGCTATCCCACTTAATGCGGCATACCATGGCACTAAATTTGCACTTGAAGGGATATCCGAGTCTGTGCGCCTTGAAACTGAGCCATTTGGCATTAAAGTCATACTCATAGAACCGGGTGCCATTGCAACCAATATCTTAAAAAACGCTAAAGCAGGTCAAAAGACGGCAGAGCCCAGCTCACCATATGCGCCAATGACTAAAAAATTGCAGAAAGGATGGGAGCATTTTTTTGATCACGCTACGCCACCAGAGGAAGTGGCCAAAGTGATATTGAAGGCAGTCACAAGCGAAAATCCCGATATGAGGTATACAGCAGGCGATGATGCCAGACAAATAACGGAGGCAAGAAAGCAAATGTCGGATCTGGAATTTGAGGGTCTTGTTAAACAACAGTTTCTTGCTCAATAATGGCTCTCTTCTGCCACATTGACGCACACACACACACAAACAAACAAACAAACAGAAGTGCAAGCATTTCTCACCAAATATCCAAATGCAACTGTATCAATCGAGTGAAGTTCTGATGTTCTTGTTATGCATAGCATTAGCAAATCTGTACATGAAGGGAAGCCTATAGATCGTTCTAGTCTTGCTGCTGCTACACATCCAAAAGGATTCTCCCTTCCCGATCTTTTGCCGATAGTGCCTCCAATGCCTCTTTTACATCTTCTAAGCCAAACCTTCTCCATACCTTGACCTTGAGGTCTTTTGCAGAGCTGTCAATGAGTTCTCTCAATTCTGCCCTGGTACCTCCTGTCGAACCAATCAGCTTTATTTGCTTTAAATAAAGTGACCGAATGTTTAGATTGACTTCCGGACCTGTCAAAACACCAAACGTTACCAATCTTCCATTCATTCCAACAGAAGCAAAGCTGCTATCCCATACCTTTGCACCTAGTGAATTTAGAACAACGTCTGCCATCTTGCCATGGGTGATCTCTCTTACGTGTTCTGGCACTTTTCCATAGTCAGAAATTACATAGTCTGCTCCAAACTCCTTTGTCCATTCTTCCTCTCTTGAAACTGCAATGACTTTAGCACCCATCTTTTTTGCAATTTGTGTGGCAATCATTCCTGTATTGCCAGAAGCTCCAAAAACAACCAAATCCTCATCGATCCTCAAGGATGCCTCCATAAGGGCATGAAAAGGTGTCAATCCAGTTACTGGCAAACTGGCAGCAACATCCCAGCTTATGTCATCAAGTAATTTGAACACATTCTGCTGAGGAACTGCAACGTATTCGGCGAATCCGCCATTGGCGGTGACAGGTATCAGCCCTCCATTTCTGCA
The DNA here is from genome assembly GCA_036566425.1 of Nitrososphaera sp. Classification (GTDB taxonomy): domain Archaea; phylum Thermoproteota; class Nitrososphaeria; order Nitrososphaerales; family Nitrososphaeraceae; genus Nitrososphaera. The sequence continues at coordinate 13,155 of DATCWI010000084.1, read as the reverse complement.
TGTGTTCTCCGAACCATTCAAACACATGTCACATGTTCCATCAAACAGACTATTGTATACGATAACCCTGTCTCCTTTATTCAATCCTTGAACATGGTTTCCGACTCTATCCACAATGCCAGCTATTTCTGCTCCGGGGATGTGTGGCATTGGTGATGCAGGATAGGAGCCTGAAACCACATTCTTATCAATTGGGTTTACACCGGCCGTCTTTACTTTTATCAACACGTCATGATCGGTTAGCTTTGGCTCTTCTGCGTCAGCTGTTACCTTAAGATTTTCCAAGCCCGGTTTTTCAAAAATAGCGGCTCTCATTAGCCATAAATCTGCAACAACCTATTAACCTGTTGCACAATGATTTCATGTAAGAACATAATCCGACAGGTTCCAGATATCTATCTTTTAGCCGCTGCGAAACTATCTCCCGGATCCGGTGGAGATTTCTGAGAGTGTTATATTCTATCTGCAATATTCTTTACAAAATTTTAGCAGCAATGCGCCTTTCAAGGTCTGCAGAGCTGCGCGGCGCCTGCTCTCTCGTTCGAATATGCAGTTCATGGTGTCTATTGATTACAGGGTTGTTCTGTAGTAGTATCCATTTGCGCTGGTTGTCTGGGTGCTTCTTGATGCCTTCTTCTAAATCAATGGATCATATGGCTGCGTGCTGAAAAACAAAGGCTATTGTGCCCTTTGTGCGAGGCACGAATTTTTTGCCGAAAAGATCAAGCTTGTGATCCACTTGCACAGAAAACACAGCTGATGATTACAGTTATGGCTTGTTTGCTACCTATTGCAATAATCACTTCATCGATTTAAAAGCAAGATTGGCTCCTGCATCTCCGTCATGATGGTAGTAACTGTAGATCTCATTTGGAGAAATAGGGAGTGAACCCATGCTGTCGCTTTTGCAACTGGGACAATTAGTGAATGTTGCTTCTTCGTAAAGAGTTGATGCGCACCATAAACAAGATCGGCATATTTGAAAGAATGCTATATGCTTAGAATGATCGAAGCTTCGTGTCGCTAGCCCCCTACGTCTCTTTGATGATGATGATGGGCCGATGGTATTATTAGCGTCGTTATCATGATGATCAATGGTATTTGCGCTCACGCTCATTTTTGATTCGCAAGCCTCCTTCTACACCATGATATTTAGAAGTTAGCAAAGTTAGTTATCAAACCTAAAGATGAAAAAAATATGCGATTGTGAGAGAACACAACAACTATTCTGAAATGCCCCGCTGCAGGTGCTGGGCTAGATCCTTTAAAACAGTCACTGCTTCCTCCCTCGTGATGAGGCCTGCTTCCAGGTAGCTGCTGAGCATATACATTATCGCCTTTTCAATGAATGGCATATTTGTGGCAGTCACTGCCTTTTACTGGCTTTTAATGGTTAAGCATGGCTATAAGGCTTTCTTGCCAACAAATCCTAGGCCGCTTAATGCTCAAACAGCATTTCATTTTTGAGTCTGTCCACATTTGACATGATCGCTTCTTTTGAAATAAAAAATAGTAGCATCATTGGTCATGATACGGATTCTTCGAATATGAGTACTTCTCTAGATGAGCGCCGGGAGAGGGATTTGAACCCTCTGTCTCAGATCTGCTGATAACGCAGCTTTGTTCTAGCTATTTTGGTAGGTCATGATGAAGGATTTCCACCCTCGCAGGCATCTCGACGCGCTGATTTCGCTTCTTGAGCGGTATGAGATGGAGCGGCTGACCTTGAAAGGAAGGCTTTACCTGGCAGTGCACGAGGGCAATCAGGATAACTGGGATGCCATGACGGCCAGCGTTGGTCAAGTATCGCAGAAATGTGCCAGGATAGAAGCCACCATCGCAGCTATCAGGGAAACACTTGGAGGAGAGTACAGCGCAGCGCACGGCAGGATTTTACCTGATGTGCAAGCGGCAGAAGGGCGATATAGGCACCTCACCGGGTAAGTAGGGGAAGGCTGTCGATTTTTTTTGTATTGAGGACTCTATCAATACATACATATGCCTTTTTCATAGCCCTCCGAAACGGTTTCAATACTCTCAAGGAAGATCTTCTATCTTTTCTTACGGCATTTACGGCCACGATGTATTTTTTATCGCAGGTGTGGGCAGAATCATCATCAAAAAATTCATACTTTCTAAACCATCATGATGAAATTTTTTGTGGCTCTATGTATAGAGTTCTAGATGATTTGAAAAGAACTATATTCCGGTTTTGTGTTTAGCTTCTCCATGTCACTTGCAATAAAATTGTGCTGCACAGTGCAGCACAATTACAACATCAGGCAAAATGGGGAGGTTGACATCGTCTGATGGCCAAAGCTGCTATCAAGGTTGGACATCATGTCTGCATTGTGTGCGGCCGGCCATTTACCAGGCCGTATTCCGCAAGAAGACATGTTGATCTCAAACACCAGGGTTATGGCCAGATTACCAGCCTTACCGAGTACATTTTGGGTCTAGCGCAAGGCAGGTATCCTATGCCTACCTACATACTGCCAAAAGCACAACAAATAACGATGGGGAAATGGTCTAGCAATTACAGGCAAGGCCGCAATTCCATCGAATCTTGTGTCAAGAGCTGGGCTGATTATTCAGACGACCTGCTTAGATTAGCACGCAACCTCAAAATGATGTCACCAAACACCCTGCCCAATTCTTATTATTATTATTATCACGATCCCGCCAGACAAAGGACTACTACTATTCCTCCTCCCACTTCAGCTGCGACAATACCGACGGCAACGTCACATCCTCACCGCGATGATCTAATGCCCCCGCCCCCTTCCTTTGATTCAGCCATGTCTGGTCTGAGGAGGACAACAACACCAACAAAAAATGCTTTCCAGAGCAGGAGCTACAGTTTCCAACAACAAAAGGAACAAGAAAAGCCCAAACATGATTCTATTGATGGCACTACTACCGCTACAGCAGTAGCCACTAGCACCAATGGCGTTTCTCAAAAGCCGGGGTCAAAATTCACGACAAAAAAGCAAGAAAAATGCTTTTTTGCACTCTATAGACATGAAGCTGACGAAAAAGGTAGCGGTATTGGCGTTCACTGGGTTCTCTATCTTGATCATGATAACATGAATAAGAACTCAGAGGTGGAAGGGTGGTGCTTTTTACAAGACCCTACCCGATCCCTGGCCAACGCCTCACATGCTTCTCCCACCTATCATGGAGCAGAAGACAAGCTACCACCTCTGCAAGCACGCCTTCTTAAGAACTTCAGATATCAACAGTCCCTATTTGTATTTATGAACAGTGATGGGCTCATTGAGTGCTGCAGAGCACAGAACCGAACACTGTTGGACGCGGGAACATTTCGCTTAGAGGAGTCATCATCATTCAAGGACGGAAAGAGAGTGGTCGATATCAAAGGAAGAAGGTATTCTGCAAGATGCAAGATCACTCTGTTGTCTGGCAAGGAGCCCAACCGCTGGCAAGTTGTCGTCGTAGGGTTACCTTAGTGACAAGAATTGCGCTGTTGAAAAATTGGGTGTTTAGCTAGTTTTTGCTTCATGATGTCACTAGCGAGCATCCGCAAATTCAACAGTGCATAATTTTTTGCGATGGTTGTCGCTGCATATGAGCTTAAGCTTAAGCTCTAGTTTGATCAATCAGTACTAGCTCTAATTACTTTTTCTTCTAGTGGGTTCTACCTATCTGGAAAGACCTATTGTGGACTATAAGCAGCTAAAAATTACATTGAAAACAAGATGGTGATGCAGTACATATACCAGCCAGTAATGCTAAAGACCCTGCTGCAGTCAAAAGGATAAGGGCATCTGTTGAGGAGAGATTGCCAGACAGTTTCTTGTGAACGAGGATGAACCGCAGTTGCAATACTACAAATACAAAGGTGATGTTCGGCAGGGTTCTTCACAGCCATGGAATTGTCACAGCCGAAGATGATGAATTTGTGCTCAATGTCGGGGTGAGGCTCACGCAAGAGCAGGTACGGGATCTAGTCCGGCTGTGTGACACAAGGATATCGCTTGCGATTGAGTAGCTTTTTCCTTTTGGAGCTACTCAATTTTCGTCTTACATATACCGGTCCGGTCGGATTAACAAGGCTTAAATTAATTCCCGGTTCTCTGGAATCCAGTGTCCAGCGCCGCTGACGAGAATGATGCCAAGCGAAAAAAGGCCACAATAGGCAGAGTATATGCAATCAGCACCCTCTTGGCCGTCATTATAGCGATTCCGGCTGTCGCCGTGACTCTGATCATGCATTATGTAGTCAAGGCGGAATTCTTCCTGACGCTGATGGCAGGGGTGATAACGCTCTTTATTGCAATGGGTTTTGGATACAAGCTGTCAAAGAAATTCGCCAAGATCCCGCAGCCTGATGGCAGACAGTAAAAACGCTTCAAATTTCTTTAATCGCGCGCATTGCGCAGAAAAGTAACACGCGTTAATCGAATACGTGGGATCCCCCAACGATTGCCATCAGCACAACCGAAATGAGAACTACCAGTCCGACTATCAATCCCATCACTGTCATAGTAGCGAGGTCGTCGGCCATTTACTACTTTCCACCTCCTCGCATAAGATGAATGAATGAACTTACAGAAATATAAAAACCTGATCCAGTGATCAACAAACTTAGAATAAATTACTCTTTCTCGCTTATCTGTACTATGAAGCAAGCTTTGTCATGCATTTTCACCAAAATTTTTATCTCTAATGATGCTATGAAGACAGCAACAAAACTTGCAGGGCGATCGGCAGAAATAGTCGAGATGCGAAAAATACACTGTTGATCGACCTAAAGCATATCGCAATGCAGCTTTGCACATGTACTTGGATAGAGATAATGACTGGCGCAGGCATCACGCTGTACATGCTGTACCTCGGCAACTATACGCTTGCAGCGATAACTGTCGCGGTCTTTGCCCCGTTGATCATATTCCACTTTGCGATGACAAGGCTGCCGCGCAGCAATGTCGACTGGCAGCCAAAGCGGATGATGAAGTTGCGGGCCTAGATGAATGCTTTGTCCAAGATTAAAATCGAATATTATTTGCAAAGATCAAAAGTGTTTTTGAATCATTATCACTGACAGCTGAAGCTTTTGGATAAGTAAACAATCAAGAAAGTATCCGCATAGTAGAAAGAGAGCTCATGTCTCTACCTCTCCAAGCAGCTACTTCCAAGGCTTGGCTATGAATTTGCCTAACATCTCTTCATCATCTAGCATATCCATGATTGAAAACTCGATTGTATTTTTTGCTGTATTCTTGCATCGATTGGTCCAGAAGGTTTGCAAGCTCTGTCACGAACTTGTAATAGTTTGGATTGAGCTTGATACCGTATCACATATTGTTGTTGTCTTGGCTGGCAAGACAATGCTAAGATACCAGAAGCTCGAGAATGAAGGAGAAGCCTCAAATAATGTTGCTGTGTATATATCCATCATGAAAGCGAATTCAGAAATATTATTCAATCATCGCAGGAAAGGTGAGCAGTGATGGTTGAAGCAAGCACGATTATTGCGATCGTAATAACTGCAATTACCATCGCGGCCATTGGATTCTTCATATACAACCGCAGGTTCCGAGGCAGGGGGAGACCTTTTTTCAGATCACGCTCAAGACCACACGGAAGAACGACTCCAGAGGGAGAGCCACTCGAAGGGTACGATCAAGGAAGGATGAGAGGCTCATTCGTTAGAATAGCAATACCAGTCATAATAGGAATCATCGTGCTCGTAGTGGTGCTGTCAGCAAGCGTAAAATTAGTAGAGGCCGGGCATAGGGGAGTTCTGCTAAACTTTGGAGCAGTTGATACCTCGGTATCACTAAACGAAGGTATACATTTCGTTACGCCCTTCCGTGATAACGTAATTCCAGTCGAAGTTAGAACACAAAAAATTGTCGAGAGCGCGGCCTCTGCATCCAAAGACCTGCAGGATGTCAGCACAGAGGTTGCATTGAACTATCATGTCAGCCCAGACAACGCCCAAAGACTGTACCAGCAATTGGGGTTTGAATATGCAGCTAGAGTTATCAGCCCAGCCATCCAGGAATCGGTGAAGCAGGTCACTGCAAGGTTCAACGCAGAAGAGCTTATCACAAAGAGAGAGACCGTAAAAACCGAAATTGAGGAGCAGATAAAGCAGAGGCTGGGAGCTTATAACGTCCTGGTGGAAACCATTTCAATCACAGAATTCAGGTTCTCAGAGCAATTTACTCGTGCTGTCGAGGCCAAGGTGGAGGCTGAGCAGAGGGCGCTTCAGGCCAACAACGAGCTCAGAAGGATACAGATTGAAGCCCAACAGGCAGAAGCAAAAGCCCTTGGCGAGCAAAAGGCAAACGTCGCCCGCGCAGAAGGGGTAAGACAGGCAAACATCCTGCAGGCGCAGGGCGAATCGGAGGCCATAAAGATAATTGACCAGCAGCTGCGTAACAACCCGCGTTATCTAGAATGGCTCAAGACGCAGCAGTGGGATGGAGTCCTGCCACTTGTGACAGGAGGCGACGGAGCAACGCCTTTTATTGAAATCCCATCTGAGGACTCTGTCCAAGCCGCAACTGTCAATCCCTCAGGAAATTCAACAAGTACTGGAAATGCAACCCAAGGCCCATAGGAGATTGTTGTCAGCAACTCCTTTTTTACACAGATTTGACAGAACCAAAAAACAAGATAGTAATAGGAAGAACGCCGTATAATATAGCCATGAGTGAATTTGCTTTCATTAGGTTTTTGAGCAATGGCCTTCTCACAGAAGAAGAGCGTAAAGATAAAAACGACATTATCCAGCTAACCGAAGACGTGCTTCATGCTCAGGGACTGGAATGCGATACCTCAATTGCCAAGGTGTCAGCGGATCAACTGAAAGACATATTAGAACAGGTAAGGGTGCTAAGAAAGAAAAAGGCAAAAGAAAAAGAGGCAAGAGAGGAGGAGCAAAGTGTGCAAAGTCACATCCAGTAAGGTGTTGCCGTAAAGTGGTAGAGGCTCTATAAAATGGATTTTACACAGCGCTGGTTTGTAATGATCGCAATTGCGACAATTCTGTTTGCCATTGCATTACTTATCTTACGAATCAATATCAGGTCGCTCCTTATCTTTTTTGTAATTGGCATATCTGCTGTTACTTTGTGGATGGTTGTTGATGCAAGATTTTTTGCGCCCCAGAGCAAGAGGAGTGGCAATGCAAAGAGCCAGCCCTGCACCTGTCCCGTATGTAATCATGACCGCGAAGAATTGTGCTTCCGGAACAGATGTGCATGTTGTTTGATTACAAAAAACGACAAAGTGGTAGGGCACTCAAGCAGTGCCCTGCAATAGTGAACCGGTATCAAACGACTGGCTGCTCCAAGAGAAAGTTGATAGGGTTGCTCATCAACCGAAGACTTGACAGAACCTAATAGTAAGGCTCAAAAGCACTCAAGTTATTTTGCAAGCACTTTTTGCTGTAGACCTTGACGCTCTTGCCTGCTGCAGGCTTTTCTTTTGGTACCATAACGTTGGCTTTTAGGGTTTTCAATATTGGACATAATCTTGGACGCATGACCGTCCAGAATTGACACTTTTCACGCTCGTATTTCGGGGTTGCAAGGTTCTAGAACACAAGCTCGTCTATTGACAGCGTCCTGGCGCAATAGCGGCACTTTAGCACTACTTTTTCCTTGTCGATGATGTCTATAGTTGATCTAATTTCTTCGCCGCTGTTTGTAATGCATTTGAGGTTAGGACACTTGAATATCCCAACGATCGAGTCTGGCAGCTGGATCTTGCGCTTTTCCACCAGCTTGTAATCGCGGATAATGTTGATTGTCGCACGCGGCGCAATGAGCGCCAGCTTGTTGGTCTCGCTTGTTTCGAGAAACCTATTCTCCACCTTGATAATGTCCTTCTTGCCGTGCTTGCTGCTGGGCACGTTCAGTGCCGCGGTGATCACGTTGCCCTCCTTGCCTGTGATGCTTAGCGCACGCAGGACCAGAAGCGCCTTGCCTGCTTCGATGTGATCTATGACGGTGCCATCCTTGATCCTCCGCACAAGAAGCTGGCTCGTGTCAGACATATTTTTCCCGTTGTTGTTGTTGATGCGGTGCTACTAAGTATATCAGCGTATCGATACACGGAGCATCGATACATTGATTATTCCGCGGCGCTAATGGGTATTTGTGGGACTATTCAGGCGTTGGAAACCAAAAGGCAAAATGTACAGTCTGAAATGCACGCAGTGCGGTGCCGGCTTTCTTTCAAGCTATAACCTAGAGGCTCCCATATGCGGCAAGTGCCTGCAAAAGGCCAAGTCGCTTGACTCGACCATAGATCATGAAAAGGTGTGCGTCAAGTGCGGCAACGCCGGAGTGATCTATGGCAAGGAATTGTGCCACTCTTGCTATTTTGGATTCCAGAAGAAAGAAGAAGAATGAGAGCCGCCGTTGCGGCGGCATTTTAAGGGATACGTGTGGTTTATTTATTGCTAATCTGCAACTGCACGGCGGACAGCACTTTCTGGTCTGGTGGCGACGCTGTTGTTGTTGTTGTTATTGCAATAAAATGACAGATCCAGCATGAAGAATTTTGTGATCTTTTCTACTAGAAAAATTCAGCAGAAGGCCAGCAATGATTGTCAGGATCGCATTAATGTTTCAAGGAGAGAGAGAGTAGCGACACCGCCAAGGAAGGACAGGATGCTCGGGAAAGCTTCAGTGCCTTCTCCTTTTGATCATCCAGGCAGGCTCTTTTGACTTAAGGAACACAATGATTTTTGCCTGTATTAACCAGACGACGGCAATTGACGGCGTTCTGTGTCTTTTCATGAAAAATTGAAAAATTTACAAAAGAAATTGTGGAGCTCGACAAGCTTTAGCCGAAAGTGAAGGTGTAGATCCGAAATCCCTTGCCAATGGCGTCGATCTGCAGCCGGTGCTCACCATAATACTGGTGAGCAGCCAGGTTGTACAGCTTTTGTCCGTCTATCGCAACTGTGCCCTGCTCTGAAACGTCCTGGCCGCGCGACCCCTCTTCTAGCGCAGACTCTGTCACGTGTAGCTCTCCGCTTCCGCCAGCGACGATGTTGACTGCCTTGGCAGAATAGACCAGCACGATGTGTCCCACTTCGCTCTGAAGCTCCATGCTGTCCGCGTGGTTCTTCCACTCTCCTTCCAAGTATATGGTGTTGGGCTTGAGCTCGCCTTCTGGGATCGTGTATTTTACAACTTGGTCAGGCTTGAAGCCCTCCGGATTTCCAAGCTGCGCCCTTGCAAAGCTGTATCCGAAATAGAGCTCAGGCGTGTTTATCCGGTAAAAGTCGACGCTCTGCGCGTTTTCCGGTCTGCTTATCGATCCGTTGATGGTGACGTTCTGGCCGGCAGCAGCGGCGCGCTCTGTCAGGAGCGACTGGATCACTTTTTCGGTTTCTGCGTAGGCCCCTTCGCCGATATGGTCGTACCGGATATACCCTTCATCGTCGATCAAATATTTTCTAGGCCAGTACTGATTTTCGTATGCCTGCCAGGTTCCCTTTTCATTGTCCTGCACCACAGGGTACTTGATTCCGAATTTGTCCACCGCGGCCCTGACATTGTTGTAGTCTTTCTCGAATTCAAATTCCGGCGTGTGGACGCCAACTATCACCAAGCCCTGATCCGCGTACTTTTCTTGCCACGCATTGAGATATGGAATAGTCCTGATGCAGTTGATACAGCTGTACGTCCAGAAATCGACGAGCACCACCTTGCCTTTCAGGTCTGCAAGCGTCACCGGCTCGGTATTGATGTAGCCGTTGATTCTAGCAAGCTCAGGCGCCAGCTTGAACTGCGACTTGTCTATCTGTACTTTTGTTATCGTGCCATTATCTTCCACTATGGCGGCAGGCACAAATTCTCCCTGCTGGCCAGAAGCCGCTTTGTTGAGAGCCGGGCTGTTAAAGTAAACTCCAAAGCCGGCGATAAGCGCGACGACTCCGATGCCCACTGCTAGAGCGCTCAGGTTGTCTGTGTTCATATCATATGCCCCTCCCCAAGTTGATTATCTCGCTTGCAAGCGGAAAGTTGCCTATTACGCTCAGCTGGTTTGTGAACACAAGGATGCCAAGCGCGATCAGGATTGCGCCCATTACCGGGTTAAAATACTTCAGGTGCTTGATCATCTTTCCTATCATGCCCGTGGCCTGCGAGAAAAAGGCGCCGGTGATGAGAAAGGGGACTCCAAGACCCAATGAATAAGCAAGAAGTGAATTGTACGCAGCACCGGGCGATGTCGCTGCGAGCGTAAGCGTGGTACCCAATATCGGACCGACGCACGGCGTCCATCCGGAAGCAAACGCGGCCCCAAACACGAACGACGTGATGTAGGTTGTCTTGAATCTTGGAAGGTTGGTGGTCACCCTCTTTTCAAAGTTGAGTATTCTCAGCTTTGTCGACAGTATTAGGTAGGCACCAAAGCCGATTATTACTATGCCGCCTATCGCTTGAAATGTGCTTTGGAAGCCAGTGCCGACGTTGGCAAGGAAACTGTTCAGGATCACTCCCAACACTGCAAAGACTAGCGAAAAGCCTAGCACAAAGTAAACTGTGTTCAAAAAAATGTTAAGGCGGGCCGATCCCTTGAGCGTCACCGAGGACTGGCCGTCTGAAGTATTCTGTTGCGGGGTTTGCCCCCGGAGCTCGCTGAGAGTGGTGCCCGATAGGTACGAGACGAATGCAGGGATTATCGGCAGAATGCACGGCGAGAAGAACGAACCTGCTCCTGCAAGCGCCGATACCAGAACGCTGGTCTCTACCAATCCATGTAAAATCTGGCAATTTTTGAATTAATACTTTTTTCCAAATTGCTTCCAGATCACCTCCTCCATATATAGTCAAGGGTGTATGATAAATTACAGAATAACTTTCAAAAGCGCAGCAGAATGCCAGCCGACAATGAAGTAGCTGCTTGATAGGAAATTAGGAAGCAGCCTTTGGAGTGGTTTTTTTTACTCCTTCAGGCCACACCGTGACCTTTAGCAGGGCGATTATCCCTGCAAGTTCAGCAATATGTATCCCAACAAAATAAGGAAGCAATTCGTTGGAATAGAGAGGTGCCATTGCAAAGTAACCATAAACTGCTATTATGTTATGGAGCATCAGCATGCCCGCAAATACCATGAGTCCTACTGTAAACGTGGCTCTGGTCTTGCGATATATGTTGGCATAAACGACTAGCAGTGTAATCAGTATTGCCGTGTTTGCCATGCTAACTATGGAGCTGATGTCCATCAGTAAAGCCATTAACAGCCATCAGCAGCAGAAATTGGCTTATTTACTTTTTTCCAAATTTGTTCAGGTTCTTTTTATCTATGGCAGCCTTGATTTCGTTAAAAGCCTCGATGTTGGCCTCAAGGTAGTTTGAGATAAAGTAGAGCACGCCATACTTTTCGCCGGCTTTGCTGACCATGTTATTCTTCTCAAGCACGCCTATGTGGTGCTGCACCGCCTTGTAGTCTATGCCAAGCACCTCGGCAAGCTGGTTCATGTTGTAGGGGCGGTCCTTGAGGAGGTCAATTATCCTGATCCTGTTCTCGCCGCCCCGAGAGCCGGCAAAAAGGAACCAGAGCAAGCGCTTGGCTTCGGGATCGGGCATTTATTCGTTGACTAGTAGTTGGGCTAGAGATTTAAACTTGAAAGCGACACCGCATACCTTATATCTGCGTGCTCCCTATCATAGGGCAGACAAAGGTTTTACGGCGGATTTGTCAAGTGTGCATGAAAAACTGCACAGAAAAGAACTTTTCATATCTTCCGTGGCTTTTGTAGTAGTAGTTAAAAAAACTACAAAGAAAAAACAACAAAAGAGTATGTGAAAAAAGAAATGACAAAAACATTTGAAGAATTGGGATTGAGTGCTGAACTAACAAAAGCACTCCAAGAAAATGGATTTGAAGTGCCTTTTCCTATACAGGAGGCAGCTATACCCCTTGTTTTGCAGGGTAAAGATGTCGTGGGGCAGGCGCACACAGGAACCGGCAAGACAGCGGCCTTTGGTCTGCCGATATTGGCCCATATAAAGCGCGACGGCCCGGTGCAAGCTCTGATACTTACACCGACAAGGGAATTGGCGGTACAGGTAACAAACGAGATCAACCGGTTTGCAAGGTACACAGGAATCAAGTCGGTCTCCATCTATGGAGGCCAGAGCATCAGCCTTCAGCTCGACAAGATAAGACGGGGCGTCCAGATAGTGGTTGCAACGCCTGGCAGGCTTATCGACCACATCAAGCAGGGCTCGATAATCCTGGACGATGTCAAGTTCGTGGTGCTCGACGAGGCAGACAGGATGCTTGACATGGGATTTATTGACGACATCAAGTTCATCCTGTTCTATGTGAATGAAGACAGGCAGACTTGCTTGTTCTCGGCGACGATGCCTCCAGAGATCCTGAGGCTTGCAGAGGAATACATGAGGCAGGACCAGATAGAGCGCGTGAGGCTCAACGAGGAAGAGATCACACTTGAGACCATTGACCAGTCATATCTGATAGTTGAAGAGCGCGAGAAGTTCAAGCACCTAACCGACTTTATCAAGCAGAACCAAGACGCCAAGGCGCAGACCATCGTCTTTGCAGCAACAAAGCAAAGAGCTGACAGGCTGGCCTACCAGCTCAGGCAGGAAGGGTTCAGAGCAGTCACCATCCACGGCGACCTGACGCAGAAGCAGAGGGACAACTCGATGTTCAAGTTCAGGAAGGGAAGCGAGGACATTCTCGTCGCAACAGACATTGCGGCAAGGGGAATCGACGTCCCGGCCATCGGCCATGTGATCAACTACGACATCTCTGAAGACCCGAATATGTATTTCCACAGGATCGGGAGGACAGCGAGGGCCGGCGGAGAAGGCAAGGCCATATCGCTTGTCTCAAGCGAAAGGGTTGCCGACTTTGAGCGGATACTTGGCCAGACAAAGTTGCCGATACGCAAGCTCAACGACGAGCTTGGAATCGCAGTGCCAGTAGCGCAGCCGCGCTACAATTCATACGGCGGAAGCTACCGCAGAAGCTACGGCGGTGGTGGAGGCTACGGCAGGAGCAGCAGCGGCTACCGCGGAGGTGACAGAAGGCGCAGCGGCGGTGGTGGAGGCTATGGCGGCTACCGGCGTGACGGAGGAGGAGGAAGAGGCAGGGGCTATGGCGGCTCGAGACGGGGCGGCTACGGTCGC